>JAFWXB010000111.1 GCA_017523185.1 Lachnospiraceae bacterium
AGACAAGAAGGTGTAGTTGGAAATCGTATTCAGAATGCAAGAAGTTTATTAGATTTATTATCTGATGAAGTAATTGCAGATAGAATTGGACTTGCAGAAGAAGAAGTAAGAAAATTAAGAAAAGATTCTTATCAATAATATAACCAAATCGAGAAAATTTACGTTACATTAATAGAATAAGCCTTATATTTTAAATAGATGTAGTAAAACTAAAATAGAGATGTTGTATTTAATTTTCATTAAATGCAACATCTTAATTATTTTGTATAAATTTTTGTACTAAATAAATATTTTTAGGAATTTTTTCAATCTATGTAAGTTTTTTATTCACAATAAATTAAGGATATGATAAAATTTTATTATAAAGCGAATCAGCAATGATAAATATAATATATAGAATGGAGGAAAAATGAACAGATTAAAATATATCACGTTGCTCTCCTTATTAATATGCAGTACATTTTTGTTTACAGGTTGCAGTAATAAGGAGAGAGAAGAAAAAAAACTTACTTATCGAAATGCCGGTATTGAGCATTTAGAAAAAGGAGAATATGAAAAAGCATTGGAAGAATTTCAAAATGCTCTTAGTCAATCATTAGGAACGATTGGAGAAATTGAAGAAGATATTTGTTTTTATAAAGCGAAAGCACAATGTTTAGCAGGGAATACAAAAGAAGCATTAGAAACATATGGTGCATTAATTGATTATAATAAAAATTCAAAAGCATATTTTCTGCGTGGAAATTTATACTATACATTAGGAAAAGAAAAAAAGGCATTAGAAGATTATAAATCAGCAGCAGAAAATGAACATAGTGATTATGAACTTTATATTGCAATTTATGAAGTATTGCAGGCAAAAGGAAAAGAAAAAGAAGGACAGGAATATTTGAATAGTGCTTTAGAAATCGAAGGTGATAAAGCAAAAGATAAAATGCAAAAAGGTCGTATTAATTTTCTTTTAGGAGAATACCAAGATGCAATTGACCTTTTAACTGTAGCAGCAAAAGGAAATCAAAATGATGCTTATTACTATTTGTCGGAAATTTATAATGCAATAGGAGATATTCCAACATCACAAGAATATTTATCAAAATATATGGAAAGTGAAGATGTTGATTCTTATAAATTATATGAAGTAGGAAAAACACAACTTTCCAGAAACAATCATACAATGGCAATTAGTTGTTTTAAAATGGCATTAGAATTAGAAGAAATACCAAATAAGCCTGTGATTATGAAAAAATTAGTAGAAGTGTATGAATCCCTTGAAGATTTTGCTTCAGCAAAAGCCATTATGGCACAATATGTTTCGGAATATCCGGAAGATGAAGAAGCACAGAGGGAATATACATTTTTGGAAACACGTTAAAGGTATTTTTAAATATAGTAGTAATAGATGCGAGGATTTATCCATGTCAGATACATTTGAAATAAAAGAAATTGAAGAACGTGTCGTTCTTGTAGGAATTAGTGAGCAGGATGGAGATGATGCAAATGATTCTTTGGAAGAACTTGCTGAATTGGTAAAAACAGCAGGTGCTTCTGTGGTAGGAAAGATAATACAAAATCGAGAAAAAATTCATCCGGGAACTTATGTTGGAACAGGAAAAGTTACAGAAATTGCAGAGTTAATCGAAGAAACACAAGCAACAGGTATTGTGTGTGATGATGAACTTTCTCCTGCTCAATTAAAAAATTTAGAAGAATTGTTGCAAACAAAAGTAATGGATAGAACATTAATTATTTTGGATATTTTTGCAGCAAGAGCTTCTACGAATGAAGGAAAAATACAAGTAGAACTTGCACAATTAAAATATCGTTTGAGCCGATTGACAGGTCTTGGGCGTTCAATGTCACGTCTGGGTGGTGGAATTGGTACAAGAGGTCCCGGAGAAAAGAAATTGGAAATTGACAGACGATTAATTAATGACCGAATTGCACAGCTTCGCAGAGAACTTGCAGAAGTAGTAAAACATCGTGAAATTACAAGGGCAAAGCGTGAAAAACAAAATATACCTGTAATTGCGATTGTAGGATATACAAATGCAGGAAAATCTACACTTTTAAATCATATGACAGATGCGAGCGTTTTGGAAGAAGATAAATTATTTGCAACATTAGACCCGACAACACGCGTATTGCAGTTGACCGGTCGACAGGAAGTTTTACTTACAGATACAGTAGGATTTATTCGAAAATTGCCACATCATTTGATAGAAGCATTTAAAAGTACATTAGAAGAAGCAAAATATGCAGATATTATTTTTCATGTGGTAGATGCTTCTAATTTACAGCGAGAGAAACAAATGCATATTGTATATGAAACGCTTGACAATTTAGGTGTAAAAAATAAAAAAATTGTAACACTTTTTAATAAGCAAGATATTCGAACAGATACAGAACCACTTCACGATTTTCGTGCAGATAAAGTGCTTTCTATTTCTGCCTCGAAAAATGAAGGTTTAGAAGAATTAAAAGAAATTTTAGAAGATATGCTTCGAGAAGATAAAATTTATATTGAACGTGTGATTCCTTATACAAATGCAGGAATTATTCAACTTATTCGCAAGCAGGGAGAATTGGTATCAGAAGAATATGTAGCAGAAGGTATTGCAATTAAAGCATATGTTCCTATGGAAGTATATGGGAAGTTAGACTAGACATAAAAGAAAATGGAATTTTAGTAATATATTATAAAAATAAAAAGAAAGGGTAAAATTCCGAACGGGTTAAGCAAAATGGGGAAAAAAGATAGCGAAGAAAAACCAAAGAAGCCAAAAGAACAAACCATAAAAAAGAAATCACAAAGACCGGTAAGATGGGACAAGTTAGATAATACGGCACATTTATTTCCTGTTATTGCAGGAGAAAGTACAACAAATGTGTATCGCATTAGTGTAGTGTTAGATGAGGAAATTATACCGGAAAAATTGCAGGAAGCATTAGATATGATATTGCCCAAATTTAATGCATTTAATTTAAGATTGCGAACAGGTGTTTTTTGGTATTATTTTGAAGAAAACGGAAGACCGGCACCAAAAGTAAAACCGGAAACAAAATTTCCTTGTCGTTATATTCGTGCCAATCGTTTGCAAAGTTATTTGTTTCGTGTAAATTATTTTGAAAATAAAATCAATTTAGAAGTATTCCATGTATTAACAGATGGAATGGGTGGAATTAACTTTTTGAAAGAATTGACGTATCAATATTTAAGACTTGTATATCCGGAATTGCGAAATGCTGCTGCTGATAAGTTTAGTGATACAACTTCTTTAAACCGAGAAGATAGTTTTGTAAAAAATTATAAAAAAGGAAAAGCAAATGGATTTAATCGTCAAAAGGCTTATCAAGTAAAATTGGAAAAACTTCCAAAAGGGGAGTTTGGTGTTATGCATGGGTTAATTCCAATTCAGGAATTGAAACCGGTAACAAAGAAATATGGCGTTTCTATCAATGAATATTTAGTATCACTTTTTGCATGGAGTACCTATGTACAATGTTTGCATAAAATGCCTTCGGATAGACCAATTCGTATTGCAGTTCCTGTAAATTTAAGACCATATTTTAATTCTATGACAACAAAGAACTTTTTTGTTATGGTATCAGCAGAATTTCATCCGAAAAAAGAAGATTATACATTTGAAGAAGTCATGGAAATTATCAGAGAAAGTCTTCGTAAACAGATTCAAAAAGACCATTTGGAAGATTTGTTTTCATATAGTGTTTCGAATCAGAAAAATAAATTGCTTCGTATGGTGCCACTTCCAATTAAAAATATTGTTATGAAACGTGTATTTAGTTTGTC
>JAFWXB010000112.1 GCA_017523185.1 Lachnospiraceae bacterium
AATTTTTGCTTTGTCTGACCTTCAAATTGTGGTTCGCTGATTTTAATACTAATAATTGCTGTTAATCCTTCACGAATATCTTCACCTGATAATGCAGGGTCAGATTCTTTTAATAATTTTTTATCTCTTGCATATGCATTAAAAGTTTTTGTAATTGCATTTTTAAAGCCTGTTAAATGTGTACCACCTTCGGGTGTGATGATATTGTTGACATAACCATAACAGTTATCACTAAATGAATCATTGTGTTGCATAGCAACTTCCACATAAACGTTATCACGATTTCCTTCACAATAAATCACACTATTGTATAAAGGCTCACTTCCACGATTTAAGAATGTAACAAATTCTTTAATTCCACCTTCATAATGAAATTCATGTCTGCGCGGTACTTCTCCTCTGTCATCAAGTAACACAATACGAAGTCCTTTTGTTAAAAATGCAGTTTCTCGTAATCTTTTTTTTAGTATATCATAATCAAAAATGGTAGTTTCAAATATCGTATCGTCTGGAAGAAATTTTACTTTTGTACCATGGTCTTGTAAATCACATGTTCCAATGATTTTTACATCTTCTTTGGCTTTTCCACGTGTATAACTTTGTGAATAAATATTGCCATCTTTACGCACTTCTACAGTAAGCCAATTGGAAAGTGCATTTACAACAGATGCACCTACACCATGGAGCCCACCGGATACTTTATATCCTCCACCACCGAATTTCCCACCTGCATGAAGAACAGTAAATACCACTTCAAGAGCAGATTTTCCGGCTTTTTTATTTACACCAACAGGAATTCCACGCCCATCATCTTTTACTGTAATGGAATTATCTTTTTCTATGATGACATCAATATTTTTACAATATCCTGCAAGTGCTTCATCAACAGAGTTATCCACAATTTCATAAACAAGATGATGTAATCCTCTTTCTGATGTACTTCCTATGTACATACCAGGTCTTTTTCGAACTGCTTCTAAGCCTTCTAAAATTTGAATCTGGTCTGCACCATAATCTTGACCGTTTTTTAATTCTTCACTCATGAACTAGCCTCCCCTTCATGTTTATAAGAATGATTATCATATACATTTCCACTTACAACGTGGAAAACTTTATTGATATGAAATCTGTTTTTTACAAATTCTTCCAAACCTGTACATGTAATAATTGTTTGTATATCGCAAATACTGTTTAAAAGATAATTTTGCCTGTTACTATCCAATTCAGACAATACATCATCTAACAATAATACAGGTGTATTGTGAATGGATTTTTTTACTATCTCTATTTCTGCTAATTTTAAAGACAATGCAGATGTTCTCTGTTGTCCTTGTGAACCAAACTTACGAATATCTATACCATTCACAGAAAATAACATATCATCTCTGTGAGGTCCAACCGTTGTTTGACACAATTTTAAATCTTTTTGCCTTGCTTTTGCAAGTTGTGTATCAAATATTATATCGTCTGCATTTGGCTCATATTTTAAGATAAATTGTTCTTTTCCACCAGAAATATTAGAATGAATTTCTGTTACCACACTATTTAATTCCTCAATAAATGTTTTTCTTCTGTGGATAATTCTTTTTCCTGTTTCTAAAAGTTGTATATCCCATACAGAAAGTGTATCCACAAGTTCCGGTTTGTAGACAATATCTTTCAACAATTTATTTCTTTGATTTAAAATTTTATGGTATGTGGATAAGTCTGCTAAATACAACTTATCGAGTTGACAAAGTTCTGCATCTAAAAATCTTCTTCGTTCTGCCGGACCATTTTTTATTATATTCAAATCTTCAGGCGAAAAAAACACAATATTTAAAATCCCAAAAAGCTCACTAGCCTTTTTTATGGGTATTTTGTTAATAGCAATTCCTTTCGAACCATGCATTTTTAAATGCATATCAATTTGATATTCTTTTTGATTTTTTTCCACAATAGTACGAATATGAGCTTCTTTACAATTAAATCGAATCAGCTCTTTATCTTTACTGCCTTTATGGGATTTGGTTGTCCCAGTCAAATATACAGCTTCTAAAATATTTGTTTTCCCTTGTGCATTATCCCCATACAAAATATTGGTATTTTTATCAAATTGTATATGCAAACGTTCATAGTTACGAAAATTGCTTAATTCAATGGATTTTATAATCATTTTACAATACGGATTGTTTCGCCATCAAAAGAAACAATATCTCCATCATGAAGTTTTTTTCCTCTTTGTAGCTCTACTTCCCCATTCACTGTTACAAGACCATCTAAAATAATCATTTTGGCATCTAAACCAGAACCAACAACACCTGCTTTTTTCAATGCCTGACCTAATTTAATAAATTCTTCTTCTTCTCGAATATTTACTGTTATCATAATTTCTCCTAAAAATAATATGATTTTGGTTAAAATATTATAAAATAAATCAATATTGTTGATAACGTATTATAAAATAACATATAAAGTGGATATTATAAACTAAATATTTATAATTTACTACTTTCTTACAGTTAAATAAACTCTTTATCGTTTATTATGAGAAACTTATCCACAAGCAATCATTTATACAAAAAGTTATCCACATTTTTATCGTTTATGAAATGTTACTAAAATTTACAGGTAAAATGAGATAAATAAATTTTCCCTCATCATCTTTAATAAAACATGGTGCTTTCGGATTTACCATGTAAAGACAAATTTCTTCGTTGTCAATTACACGAAGTGCATCAATAAAGAATTTTGGATTAAAACCAATTAAAATATCTTTGCCGTCTTTTTCAATGTCAATATCTTCATTCATAGAACCACTAAGAGAAGTCATTTTTAATGACATATTATGGTCTGTAATGTGCATAATAATTGGTTTTTTATCACCCTCTTTTACAAGAAGTGTAGAACGGTCAATACAGTTTAATAATTCCTTTTTGTTAATTCTAACTTTTGTTTCATAGTCAGAAGAAAGCATTTGGTCGATTTTAAAATAATCTCCTTCAATTAAGCGAGAAACAACTGTTGTGGATTCAAAATCAAATACTACATGATTGTGTGAAAAATACATAATTACATCATCTTCTATGCTACTTGAAATAATTTTACTAATTTCTTGTAGTGTTTTTCCAGGAACAATCACTCGTTTAAATGCATAATTATCTTTTAAAGCAATATTACGAATAGAAATACGATGTCCATCCAAAGAAACAACTCTCAATTCATTTTCGTTAATTTCAAATAATTCACCTGCCATAATTTTATTATTATCATTGTCGGAAATAGAAAAAATAGTTTGTCGAATTACTTCTTTCAACGTAAATTGACTCATTACAACGGAATCATTTTTTTCAATGTATGGTAAAACAGAAAAATCATCTCCTGCTTTTCCAAGAATGGTAAATTGTGCTTTTTCACAAGAAATTGTTGTTTGGAATGTTTCGTTTGTTTCGATTGTAACATCATTATCCGGAAGTTTTCTAACAATTTCAGAAAAAATCTTTGCATCTAACGCAATAATTCCTCGTTCTAAAATATTACCTTCAATTCTTGTTTCTATACCTAGTTCCATATCGTTTGCAATTAATTTTATTTCATGTGTAGAAGCATCTACTAAGATGCATTCTAAGATAGGCATAGTCGTTCTTGTAGGTACTGCCTTAGAAACAATATTTACTCCACGAAGTAAGTGTGATTTTGAACAAATAAATTTCATGAGAAACTCCTTTCGGTTTGGATATAATATATTAATTAATTTATTTAGTAGTAGTAGTAGGGACTGTGGATAAGTGGATAAGTGCCTCAAACCCTTGATTTTACAGGGTTTTCATTGTGGATAACTATGTGGATAAAATGTGGATAACTTGTGGATAACTAAATAGAAAAAAAAGTTATCCACATAGTTATCCACAATTTTTTCTGAGTTATCCACAATTTTTTCTGAGTTATCCACAATTTTTTCTGAGTTATCCACAATTTTTTCTGAGTTATCCACAATTTTTTCTGAGTTATCCACAATTTTTCCCTTTTGTGGATAACTTAATTTGGATTAATTTTCTTTTTAATCGTATCAATTAGTGATTTTGTTACTAAGTTATTTTTATATTCGTCACTAATTTTATTAATACCATGGATAATGGTGGAATGGTCTCGACCTCCTAAAAAAGAACCAATGGAGTCGAGAGGCATATTTGTCATTGTTTTACACAAATACATGGCAATTTGACGAGGTTTTACGATATTATTACTTCTTTTTTTGGAAATCATTTGTTCCATAGAGATATGAAAATGTTCTGTAACTACTTCAATAATCAATTGTGGTGTTACTTCTCTTGGTTTATCAGGAGTAATGATGTTTTGTAGTTCCTGACAAGCAATTTTCATTGTAATAGGCGTATTTACTAGGTTGTGATACGCAAATAATTTATTTAATGCCCCCTCTAATTCACGAATATTGGATTTAATATTGTTTGCAATATAATGAAGAATATCATCATCAATATCAAATCCATCCATTTCAGATTTTTTCCGTAAAATAGCCATACGTGTTTCATATTCCGGGATTCCGATATCAGCCATAAGTCCCCATTCAAAACGAGAACGAATGCGTTCTTCTAATATTCCTATTTCTTTTGGTGGTTTATCAGAAGTTAAAATGATTTGTTTTCCTTGTGTTTGCAATGCATTAAAGGTGTGAAAAAATTCTTCTTGTGTACTTTCTTTTCCAATAATAAATTGGATATCATCAATCATAAGTACGTCTACTTTGCGATATTTATCGCGAAATTTTGTCATAGAAGAAGCATTTCCGTTACGAATAGATTCAATGACTTCGTTTGTAAAATCTTCAGAAGTAACATAAAGTACCTTTGCATCAGGGTCATGATTTAAAATAAAATGTCCGATAGAATGCATTAAATGGGTTTTTCCCAAGCCTGGACCACCATATATATAGAGAGGATTATAAGTTTCTCCAGGTGATTCAGCAACAGCTAAAGCAGCAGAATGAGCAAAACGATTGTTATTTCCTACAATAAATGTTTCAAATGTATAATTTTGATTTAAATTTGCACGTTCTGCTTGTATCGTAATGGGTTTTTTTATTGGTTTTTTGATAACTTTTGCTTGTTCTGGGAGAATAAATCGAATATCATATTCTTCGCCTGTAATTTCTGCAATACTTACTTTTATAGGAAGTGCATATTTTCTTTTTATAAAGCTTAATGCCATCTGTTCGGATGGTACTAATAAATAAAGAATATTGCCCTCTTTTGCATAAATTTCTAAAGGACGTAGCCATGTATCAAAGGAAATATTGGAAATATCGTATTCTTCTTTTATGGTATTTAGGATTTTATCCCAATTATTGATTAATTTTTCCATGAAAGTTCTCCATATCTTTGTTGATAAATAAGGACAGTTTTCCATTTTCTACGAATATAATAGTACACTATTTTTAATGTTTAAGCAACTTGGAATGTGGAAAAAAGGTTTTGGAAGAATTATTTTAAAAAAAAATGTGGATAAAAAATGAAAATTTTTATAAAATAAAAGGACGAAAAGGAGTTATCCACAAATTGTGGATAACTTGTATGTAAGTTATCCACAGACTTATCCACAAGTTATCCACAATGAAAAATTTCGTTGTGGATAACTTAAAAAAAGGGTTAAAAAATGACCCCAAAAAGCAAAATTGTGGATAACTGTGTAAAAAAGTTATCCACAAAAGAAAACCAGTAAAATCAAGGGGTTTAGAGATTGTAAAAAAGTTATCCACAAGTTATCCACAGGTTATCCAAATAGTTATCCACAATTTTTTGGGAGTTATCCACAATGAAAATGAGATTGTGGATAACTTATGAAAAAAGTGGAAAAATTGCTCTTAAAAAGCAAAATTGTGGATAACTATGTAAAAAAGTTATCCACAAAAGAAAACCAGTAAAATCAAGGGGTTTAGAGATTGTAAAAAAGTTATCCACAAGTTATC
>JAFWXB010000113.1 GCA_017523185.1 Lachnospiraceae bacterium
GGACCGCGTTTACGGCGAGCGCGTTGCCGGCGGATTCGTCCCTGCGGGCGATGCGCCACCAGGACTTATTTATTATGATTCTATTTGTTTTTCAATTATTTTACAAGTAAAGATTTTCCTGTCATTTCTGCCGGCTGTTCTAATTCCATAATTTCAAGTAATGTTGGAACGATATCTGCAAGACAACCCCCTTCACGAAGTTTCCAGTTTTCTTCTCCATTTACAAGAATAAATGGTACAGGATTTGTAGTATGTGCTGTATGTGGTTTTCCTGTTTCATAATCTACCATTTTTTCAGCATTTCCATGGTCTGCACAAATAAACATTACACCACCAACTTCTTTTACAGCTTCTACTGCATCACCAACAAGACTATCTACACGTTCTACTGCTGCCACTGCTGCCGAAATCACACCTGTATGTCCTACCATATCAGGATTTGCAAAATTAATGATAATTACATCATATTTATCTGATTTAATTGCTTCTACTAAGTCCATACCAACTTCTGGTGCACTCATTTCCGGTTTTAAATCATATGTTGCAACTTCTTTTGGAGAATTTACAAGTAAACGTGCTTCATCTACATTTGGTTCTTCAATACCACCATTGAAGAAGAAAGTAACATGAGCATATTTTTCTGTTTCTGCAAGACGAAGCTGTGTTTTACCACATTTTGCAAGATATTCACCAAATGTATTTGTAATAGATTCTTTTTCAAATGCAATTGTCTTATTTGGAATTGTTTCATCATAGTCTTTAAAACATACAAATGTTAATGGAAGAAATCCTGTTTTTCTTTCAAATCCGGTAAATGCATCATCACAGAATGCTCTTGTCATTTCACGAGCACGGTCCGGACGGAAATTATAGAAAATAACAGAATCATTTGGTTTTACAATAGAAAGTGGTTTTCCATTTTCTGTAATAACTGTTGGAAGTACAAATTCATCAGTTACACCTGCTGCATAAGAATCTTCCATTGCTTTTACTGCACTTTCTGCTTGTACACCTTCACCTGTCACTAAAGAATTATATGCTTTTTCTACTCTATCCCAGTTATTATCACGGTCCATAGCATAATAACGTCCGGAAAGAGAAGCCACTTTACCAACACCGATTTCTGCCATTTTTTCTTCTAAAGCAGCTACAAAATCACGACCGGATGCAGGAGGTGTATCACGTCCATCTAAGAATGCATGAACATATACTTTTTCAATCCCGTTTCTCTTTGCCATTTCCAATAAACCATAAATATGTGTATTGTGACTATGAACTCCACCATCTGAAAGAAGTCCCCAAAGATGAAGGTCTGAATCATTCTTTTTGCAATTTTCCATAGCTGCAAGTAATGCTTTATTTTCAAAAAATGTACCATCTTGAATTTCTTTTGTAATTCTGGTAAGGTCTTGATAAATAATACGACCTGCACCAATATTCATATGACCTACTTCTGAATTTCCCATTTGTCCATCCGGAAGACCTACTGCAAGTCCGGAAGCATTTCCTTTCACAAATGGACATTCTTTCATAAGTTTATCCATAACAGGTGTATTTGCCATAGCAATCGCATTTCCTTCTAGATTTTCATTTAATCCATATCCGTCAAGAACCATTAATACAACAGGTTTTTTACTCATTTGACATTCCTCTTTTCTTATTTGTTATTTCTTTTTAGCAATAC
>JAFWXB010000114.1 GCA_017523185.1 Lachnospiraceae bacterium
GTATCGTTGACATAATTGATAAACATCTTCAAGTTCTGTAAAATCTTTTTTTGATTTTACAGCTTTTCCATTTTTAAGATACAAAGTAGCAACTATATTCTTGGTATCCATTTTATAAACTTCCTTTCGTTGACAAAATGTCAGTAATACGAGAGTCTACCATAGTAGCCTCATCTAATGCTTTCGCAAAAGCTTTAAACATCGCTTCTGCCATGTGATGATTATTTCCGGCAGTTAATACTTTTATATGCAGATTCATAGCTGCAGCATAAGAAATCGCATAGAAAAATTCACGAATCATTTCTGTTTCCAAATCACCAATACGTTCTGTTGTAAATACATCATCAAAAGAAAGATATGGTCTTCCACATAAATCCACAGAGCAAAGCACCAAAGATTCGTCCATTGGAAGAATAAAACTTCCATAACGTTTAATACCTTTTTTATTTCCAACAGCTTCTTTTATTGCCTGTCCAAGTACAATTCCACAATCTTCGATTGTGTGATGGGTATCCACTTCTAAATCTCCTGTACAAGTTAAATCCAAATCAAAAAATCCATGTTTGGAAAAACCTGTCAACATATGGTCAAAAAATCCAATTCCTGTGGAAATATTTGAGGTTCCTGTTCCATCAATCGAAAAATTTACAGTAATATCGGTTTCTTTTGTTGTTCTTTTGAGACTTGCAACTCGCTTATCCATAGCATTTACTCCTCAAATCTTACTTTAATGGAATTTGCGTGAGCTGTTAATTGCTCACATTCGGCAAATGTTACAATATCTTTGTAAACTTCTTGTAAGGCTTCTTTAGAGTAAGAAATAACACTTGATTTTTTAATAAAGTCATCTACACTAAGTGGTGAGAAGAATTTTGCTGTTCCATTTGTTGGAAGTACATGGTTTGGACCTGCAAAATAATCGCCTAATGGTTCGGAAGAATATTCTCCAATAAAAATGGCACCTGCATTTTTAATTTTTGTCATCACATCAAACGGATTTTTTGTTACAAGTTCTAAATGTTCTGAAGCAATTTCGTTTGTAGCATCAATCGCATCTTCCATAGATTCTGCAACAAGAATATATCCATAATTTTCCAATGATTTTGTAATAATATCTTTACGAGATAACTGTTCTACAAATTTATCCACTTCTTCAGAAACCTGATTCGCAAGTGTCTGACTTGTTGTAATTAAAATGGCAGAAGCAAGTTCATCATGTTCTGCTTGGGATAATAAATCTGCTGCTACAAATCGTGGATTTGCTGTTTCATCTGCTAATACTAAAATTTCACTTGGGCCTGCAATGGAATCAATACTTACATATCCAAAAACAGCTTTTTTTGCTAATGCTACATAAATATTTCCAGGTCCTACAATTTTATCTACTTTTGGAATACTTTCTGTTCCAAATGCCATTGCTGCAATTGCTTGTGCTCCACCAACTTTATAGATTTTATCTACACCTGCTTCTTTTGCAGCAACAAGTGTTGTCGGATATACTTTTCCATCTTTTCCAGGAGGTGTACACATAATAATTTTATCTACACCTGCAACTTTTGCCGGAAGCACATTCATAAGTACGGAAGATGGATATACAGCTTTTCCACCAGGTACATATACACCTGCAACGGAAAGAGGGGTTACTTTTTGACCTAAGATTTTACCATCTTCTGTCATAAACCATGAATTTTGTAATTGTTTTTTGTGATATTTTTTAATATTCACAAGAGATTTACGAATTACACGAAGTAATTTTTCATCGACAAGTTCATATGCTTCATCAATTTCTTCATTTGTTACCAAAATAGATGTTTCATCAATTACATCTCCATCAAATTTTTGTGTGTATTCAAAAAGAGCTGTATTTTTACGTTCTCTTACATCATTAATAATGGCATTTACTTGTCCTTCATAAGCACCATAGTGATTCGGGCTACGTTTTAACAGACTTTCTAATAAATCTTGTTTTGTTTCTTTATTGAGTGTCAATATTCTCATAGGTATGTGTCCTTTCCTATATCGGATTGTTTTGATAAATACAGAATACTATTTTTTGTGATGAGAAATTCCCCTTATTTGATTACTACCTAATATTATATTATAACATTGTTACATAGATATTGCAATTCATAATCATATAGGTATATATCTAATATAACTTGTTATCGTTTACAACGAAATAATCACAAGTAAAAATCCACTCTAAATTTGCTTAGCAAATGGATTTTTACTTGCAAAATTCTACAGTAATCTACATAATTTCTTTTAAATCACGAATTAAC
>JAFWXB010000115.1 GCA_017523185.1 Lachnospiraceae bacterium
GCCACCGATGCTTATTTTAGATGAAGCAACTTCTTCCATTGATACCCGTACAGAAATGAAAATTCAAAAGGCATTTTTAACAATGATGCAAGGCAGAACAAGTTTTATTGTAGCACACAGACTTTCAACGATTCGAGAAGCAGATGTAATTCTTGTTATGAAAGAAGGTAAAATTATAGAGCAAGGAACGCATGATACGCTCCTTGCCCAAAAAGGTTTTTATGCTATGTTATACAATAGTCAATTTGCAGAAGTTTGATAAGCAATTTAACATAATATTTCTATATTTATTTTAACGTGAGTTCAATAAATTGCTAAAAACATATGGAAAACATAAATTTGATTATCAAAATATAACTTTTATAATATAATTCTATGATTTTTTATGTAATCTTTATGAAATATTTCAATTATCAAACTCACGTTATTTTAAGTGTGGTACTTTTGCAAATACAGGAAGTCCGTTTTCATAAGTAAGTGGATATTCTCCTTGGATTAATGGAGTTAAATAATCAATAAGTTCTTGTGTAATATCGTTACCGGAAGCAGTAATCCATTCTGTTGGAACAGATTTTGCTTCATTTGCAATTTCTGCAATTGCAGCATAAGAATAATTTACTGTATATGGAGCATTGGAAATTCGGTTAATACAAACCATAGAAGCTGTTACGCCTTGTTCTGCAAAGGATACGCCCACTTCACCTTGGGTAAATGATTCATCAATATCAGTTTTGGATAATAAATGAGCAGCACATCTTTGTGGTAAGTTAATTTCAATGGAACGTACTTTGACACCAATTTGTTCTTTTACAAGAAGTTCAAGAGCTTTTCCTGCACCACTTAATTGCATATGACCGAAAGTATCAGCAGCAGCTTCCGTAGCAGTAATATATTCGCCGTTTTTATCATGAATCCCTTCTGAAACAGCAATTACAATATTGTTTTGTCTTTCTAATAAAGTTTTTACATCTTGAATGAATTGTGTAGTGTCAAAGGCTGTTTCCGGTAAATAAATAAGGTCAGGAGCTGTACTGTAATCGTTTCTGGCAAGAACAGCAGAAGCAGTAAGCCAGCCTGCATCTCGTCCCATAATTTCAACGATAGTTACACTTTTGATTGGATAAATAGAAGTGTCATGTGCAATTTCAAGCATGGTTGTTGCGATATATTTTGCAGCAGACCCAAATCCCGGTGTATGGTCAGTAATACATAAATCATTGTCAATTGTTTTTGGAACGCCAATAATGGAAATATCGTAATTGATTTTTTTTGCGTATTCTGATAATTTTAATACAGTATCCATGGAATCATTTCCACCAATATAGAAAAATGCTTGGATTTGCATTTCGGAAAAACGAGCAAAAATTTGTTCATAAATTTTTGGATTGTCTTCACAAGTTGGCATTTTATAACGGCAAGAGCCTAAATACATTGCCGGAGAAATCGAAAGTTGTTCTAAAAAGGTTGGTTCTTTTGCACATTCTGATAAATTTAAAAATTTGTTATTCCAAATGCCGGTAATTCCGTTTAAAGAACCATAGCAGATATCAAATACATTTGATTTGATAACGCCCGAAATAACCCCTGCTAAACTTGCATTAATAGCTGAAGTAGGGCCACCGGATTGAGCAACAATACAATTTTTCATAATTAAAAAATCCTCCTAATTAATTTGATTATAGTTATAATATTATTCTTTTTGTAACAAAACAATTTTTTTATTTTATTAACTATAAATGAATAAATTTAGAATATTACATAAAAATAATTCGAATATATTTATTATACAAAGAACATTATTATTTTGAATATGTCTTTTATTACGAATAAATTGATGCAATATGTTATATTTTATCATTTATAATTATTAAGATATGTATATTGTATCCTACAACATATGATTAAGCAAGGAAAAGAAAGAAAAATGGAACAATTTAAGTCATGTCAGTTATGTCCACGTTTGTGTGGTGTGGATAGAGTAAATAGAAAAAAAGGTGTTTGCAAAGTGTCATCTCAATTAAAAGTAGCAAGAGCAGCATTACATTTTTGGGAAGAACCGTGTATTAGTGGAACAAATGGCTCGGGAACTGTATTTTTTAGTGGTTGTTCTTTACATTGTGTATTTTGCCAAAATGAGAAAATTGCACAAGGAATTGCTGGTAAAGAAATAGAAAAAGAGCGATTAGCAGATATTTTTTTAGAATTACAAGAAAAAAGAGCAAATAATATCAATCTTGTTACCCCAAGTCATTATGTACCATATATTGTATGGGCAGTAGAACATGCACGAAATCAAGGTTTAACCATTCCAATTGTATATAATACAAGCAGTTATGAGCAGGTAGATACCATAAAACAGCTAGAAGGTATTGTTGATGTTTATTTACCTGATTTTAAATATTGGAATCC
>JAFWXB010000116.1 GCA_017523185.1 Lachnospiraceae bacterium
AGTCTTTTCTTTGATTGTGATTTTTGTAGATGATTTGATTATTATAAAAGCACAAAGTTATTTAGCAATAGATTGGGGTGCGTTACAAATTGCAGAAGATGAAGAAGTTGCTACAAAAAAGATGAAATCATTTCGAGAATATAATGAGCAATCTGAAAGAAAATTGTCATTCTTATTGGGAAGTATTGCAATTATAATTACAGCTATATTTTTCTTACAAGGGAAAGAATGGCATGGAGCAGGTGGTTTATTGCTTACAATATTTTTTCTAAATCAGCATAAAATTGGAAGAAATCTAGCAAGAAAGACACTTACAAGAGAAATTAAATATGCTTTTTCCGGTTGGCTTTTAGATTTAGCTTTGTTATTACAAAGTGAAAATGTACAAGTAGCATTAGAAAAATCAAAATTGTATGTACCGGGTGTATTAAAAGTAGAATTATTTGAACTTGTAGAGCGTTTAGAAAAAGAACCGGAATCAGCTGAACCATATCATCAATTTTTGCAAATATTTATGATACCTGAAATTCATTCTGCAATGAGTATTTTATATTCTTTATCTATTGGAAATAGTGGAAATGCAGATAAGCAGATAAGTGAATTGGTAGAAAAAAATTTAGAAATTTTAGATATTTCAGAAGAAGAAAAAATTCGCAATATGGGAAGTGGAATGTATTTGTTATTTTTAGCCCCTGTTTTAACGGCATCATTTAAACTTTTGGTGGATATGGTATTTCTTATGCTTGGATTTTTACAATCTTCGAGTTTTTAAAAGAAGGAGAATCAAAATGAGTCAGATTATGAAAGCCTTTATGGGAATTTTTATGATTCTCTTTCTTATGGTATCTTCTGTGGGAATGTTAGGTGCATTTTTACAGGTACTTCACGCGCAAGATATGCATGCTTGTATGATTGATGAAATGGAAAATAGTAATTATTGTAAAGAGGTATTAGAGGAATGTTTTGAAATAGCAGAGCAATCGGGATATAAATTAGAATTGATTTTATATCAGGAAAATTACAAAGCTGTTTCATGTACGACGAAAGCAGAACTGCCACAAGAAAACGTAGATATTGCACTTGCGAAAGTAACTTTAGAATTTCCATTTCGTATTGTATTTTTTCAGATAAATGATAATTATAAAATTAGTGGATATGGAAGATAATTATCATTTTATCAATAAAATATTGTTAATTTATTTGTCTGTTTTACATTATATTTTATTTTTTAATGTGAGATGGACAAATACAAAAATAGACAAAATAGAAGAAGTGGGAGTATATAAGGTGGACGAGTGGATAGAAGAATACGGAATAGGAATCATTATGCTTATGGTAGGAGGAGGTGTAATTTTAATGCTACAACAATTGTTTTTACTTGTGTAGCGAAGTAAGAATGAAAGCAGTAATTAAAGAATATGCTTCTGTTGTTATTTCATTATGTGGTACAGTATGGTTTTTAGAAATGATGTGGGAATTTTTATTTAGTAGTAATGGTTTATTTCGAAAAATGATTGCATTTGTAGGAAGTGGAGGAATTATGTGAAACTCATTATAGAACATTATGGTCAAGCTATAATAACATTATGGATTTTTTCGGGAATATTAAGTTTCTTTTTTTATTTTTCTTATGGAAATAAACAGGGAATGGAATCTATTATAGGAAATATGGTAGAAGAAACTATTCATATGGATACACTTTTAACAGAAACAGGGGATACGTTTTTTACATATAGAAATAAGCCACTTCCAGATATTTTATTGAAAGATGCATATGCATTAAAGGCTGGGCAGTATATAAAAGTTTCAGATTGTTTTTTAGCAACAGACTATCATGGAAATACGATTTCTGTACAAGTAACAAATATTTATGACAATGTAAAACAAGCTGTTTCTACCGTTATAAAAAATGGAACAGAATACTTTTATTTTGAATTATCAGGAATTTATGATGTATATGTGAATGCAACGGATGCAGAAAATAAAACACAAATTGCTTATGTGAAATTATTTGTACAATCGGAGTAGAAATTATGAAGACTACTATTTTTGGAATTATTGCAGTTTTGATTGCAATTTATACAATGGCACTTAGTTTAGGAATTTATAATACACAAATACGCAAAAATCAATTAGAAAATAGTGTTTCACAAATTGTAAAAGAAACATTAGAATTGGCATATCCAAATGGAGATGAAAGTATAGTAAAAGAAGAATTGATAAACCATATAAAAAGTCGTTTAAATAATATCGATACAACCAAAGTAGAAGTTTTGGCATTTGACTTAGAAAAAGGAATTATTAGTGTAAAAGTGACAGAAACTTATAATCAATTAAGTGGTAGAGAAAAAATAATATCTTTAGAAAAAACAGCAATTATGGAAAAGGAAGTTGAACAAGATACCATGCAAACAGTTGTATTTTCAATCAATGGAGAAATTTATAAACAATATCAAGTAATAACAGGAGAATATTGTCAAATTCCAAAATGTAAGAGAGATGGATTTATAGGTTGGAAAAATGCAAATTTACAAAATTCTCACATAGTTAATACAGAAAAGATTGGTCCAATTTACGAGAATGTAATATATGAGGGGGTTTTGACACAATAATATAATGTGAGTTTGATAATTAAAAATATGCAATCAAAATTACATATAAAATTACTAAAATGTACATGAAATTTTATATTTTAAGAATTAAAAGTATATTTTCCATATATTTTTTATCGAACTCACGTTACATTAATATAAAAAATAAGAAAATTTGCGTAAATATACGGAGAAAATATGTATAAAAAAATATATAGTATTTTAATAACTATTATCATATTATTAGTATTTATTTTTCAACCTGTTTCAATAAAAGGAGCAACATTTTATGATGCAAGTTTGTTTTATGAAGTTTATGGCAATGATATTCGTTTTTTAGGAGTTACACAGACAGATGGAAATATTTATTATGCTACCAAAGCAAAAAAATCAAGTAATGCTACTTTATATACAACACTTGGTTGGAAAGTAAATATAAAACATTATAATGGAACAGTTTTGCAAAGTATTTATTTTCAGTTAAATGGTTCTTATATGACAGTTCGTGATGTGCGTGAGCAAAATGGATATGAATATTGTTTGTATGTAGTTACTTTAGATTCTATAAGGAATAGAATGAATGAAGAAAGTAAAACAGCTTTGGAAGCAGGAAAATGTGAAATTATATTTGATGCTTGTACTACTGTCAAAAAATCAGGTGTACCACAAGGTGGAATGACAGATGAGGGAATTAGTTGGGGAGATGTATATACAACATATGATGGAATTGTAAATGCAGAACAATGGTCAGATGCCACAAGAGAAACATTGCACTCTTATTATGGAAAAACAGTTAATGGTTTATTTTCAAGAGTAACATTAGAAAAAGATAATGGTGTGGAAAATGTAACTGGTGGGGGTGTATATTGTTATGGAACTGCGATTACCATCAATGCTTCTATGAAAAATGGATATGCATTTGGTGGTTGGACAGGGGATGCAAGTTATGATTCTGCTCAAATAACTTTTTATATGGGAAAGAAAGATATTACTTTAAGAGCAACCAGTCAACAAGAGGCATTGGAAGTTACTTTTTATAGAAATACGTTTTCTGAAGATGCAGAATATGAAAAAAAATCATTTTATGCATCAGGAACAGGGCAGAAATTTACGGATTTCGGTTGGAAAAAAGAAGGATATCATCAGATTGGATGGAATCATAAATCGACAGATACTACAATTAAATACCGAATTACAAATGCAGTTACAAAAGATTGGATTGTACAACATATTCCAAAAGTATCTGTGTATGCTATTTGGAATGTGAATAATTATACCATTGTTTTTGACGCAAATGGAGGAAGTGGAATTGTTTCTGATATCCGTACAGATTATTCACAGACAATTGCATTACCCGAAAATAAGTTTTCTTATACGTCAGCAAAATTTCTAGGTTGGAGTAAAGAAGCAACATCAGTACTTCCGGAATATCAAATCGGACAATCCGTAGATGTAAAAGCATTGGCAGAATATGCAAATGTATTACATACAAATAATGCAGTTATTACATTATATGCCATTTGGGATAAAATGCCGACTATTGAAGCAAGTGATGTTTATGTAACTTTAGAAGATGCTAAAAATGGAAAAGTGACAGAAGCATGGTTATCAAATTATGGAAAAGCAAAAGACTTTGAAGATGGTGAAATATTATATGGAATACATGAAACAAATTCTTTTTTTATAGAGGATTATAGTGTAGAAGATTTTACGGAATTTCGACAGGCAGGAAGTGTTACAGAAACATTTTGTGTCGTGGATAGTTCTGGAAATCAGAGCAAACAAAGGATAACCGTACATATTGTAGATACAACGCTTTATAAGGGAACTGATGTATATGGACAAGTTCGTTTTATTAGTCAAAAATATTATAAAGATAAAAATGGAAATTTTTTAGAAGAATATCATGGTGGATTAAAGAAAAAATCCATATGGAAACTCCAAAACGATTATATGTTAATGTTAGATAATTTATTTGCTTAAAATTAACATATGTTCGATAACCAAAAATATTTTATAAAATATTATATAAAAGAATAGAAAAATGAATGTAAATTTCTTATTTCAATAACAAATATCATATTTTGCATTTGTTTTTAAAATTTGGAGAACTCACGTTAAAATAAGATTTGGGACAGATATTCTATCTGTCCCAATTATGCTCGATAAAACGAATATTTGTAATTTATATTTCTTGTTTTTTTGTTTTTTCAGGAAGTTTAATATAAATGCGTTCAATACGATTTTTATCGACTTCTTGAATTTTTAAAAGAATACCATCTTCCGTAAACATAATTTCATTTTTTTGTGGAAGGTGGTCTAATAATTCTAAACAATAACCACCGATTGTATCATAGTCGTCGGAACTTAAATGGACACCAAGTTCATCACTTACATCATCTAAATTAGTTGCACCTAATACTATATATTCACGGTCATTTAATTTGACAATAGCATCTTCTTCATCTGTGTCATATTCATCACGAATTTCACCAACAATTTCTTCTAAAAGGTCTTCTAAGGTTACAAGTCCTGCTGTTACACCATATTCGTCTAAGACAATCGCAAGTGAAATTGAAGATTTACGCATTTCAATAAATAAATCAGAAGTATTTTTATATTCATAAGTAAAATATGGTTTTCTCATAATAGTGCGAATGGAAAAATTCTCTGTATTATCTAATAATAATAAATCCTTCATATTTACAATACCAATTACATTATCCGTAGTATCTTCATAAACCGGAAGACGTGTAAATTTTTCTTCGCGAAAAATAGTAAGCAGTTCATTATAAGTAGAATCAGCATGAATAAATGTCATATCAATACGTGGTATCATTACTTCTTTTGCTTGTGAATCACTAAAATCAAAAAGATTGTGAATCATATCACGTTCTTCATGTTCAATTATGCCGGTTTCTTGGCTTACATCTACAATGGTACGAAGTTCTTCTTCTGTCATAGTTTTATCTGCATTATTTGGATTGATACCAAGTAATAACATAAAACCTAAAGCTAACTTATTGATGACAAAAATAACAGGTGTAAAAATAAACATTAAAAGGTCAATAATTCCTGCAATTGAAAGTGCAAAGCTATCAGCTTTTATAGTTGCCATTGTTTTTGGTGATACTTCGCCAAATATCAAAATTAAAAATGTAAGAATACCTGTTGCAATACCAGCACCAACATCACCAAGAATTTCAATTGCAAGCGTAGTTGCAAGAGAAGATGCTGAAAGGTTTACAATGTTATTTCCAATAAGGATAGCTGAAAGCATTTTTCCACTATCACTTGTTACTTTTAAGACACGTTTTGCACGTTTATCACCGGATTCTGCGAGTGTTCGCATACGAATTTTGTTTACTGTAACAAGAGCTGTTTCAGAAGATGAGAAAAATGCTGAAAGAAAAAGTAAAATAAATAAAATAATAAATTGAACGATATGACTACTGTCCAAAAAATTCACCTCATAAATCTTTCTAAAAAATAATATAGTTATAAGTAATATCTTTCATAAAAAAGATGATTGCTATTTTTTATAGTAATAGCAATCACCATTAATATTATTATTATAAAAAATTGTTTACTTTAATTTTGTAGAGTTAAAACAATCAATGTTTTTATATAAAGTTATAAGTTTACTTGTTAAATAATTATTTATAGTTATTTAGCAAGTGTTTTATAATAATATTTATTAGTTTCCTGAGCTGTAGTTAGGAGCTTCTTTTGTAATTTGAATGTCATGTGGATGACTTTCTTTTAAAGAAGCAGCTGAAATTTTAACAAATTTGCTCTTTGTTTTTAAATCTTCAATTGTTGGGCAACCACAATAACCCATACCGGAACGAATACCACCAATTAATTGGAATACAGTATCTTCTAATGTTCCTTTATAAGCAACACGACCTTCTACACCTTCAGGAACAAGTTTCTTTGCATCTGTTTGGAAATAACGGTCTTTACTACCATTTTCCATAGCTGCGATAGAACCCATACCACGATATACTTTGAATTTTCTTCCTTGGAATAATTCAAATTCTCCAGGAGCTTCGTCACAACCAGCAAACATAGAACCCATCATACATACATTTGCACCTGCTGCGAGAGCTTTTGTCATATCACCTGAGAATTTAATACCACCATCTGCAATAACCGGTACACCATATTCTTTAGCAACTTCATAGCAATCCATGATTGCAGTAATTTGTGGAACGCCAATACCTGCAACAACACGAGTAGTACAAATAGAACCAGGTCCAATACCAACTTTAACAGCATCAGCACCAGCTTCAATTAATGCTCTTGTAGCAGCACCGGTTGCAATGTTACCTGCAATAACTTGTAAATCAGGATATTTTTCTTTGATAGATTTTACAGCATCAATAATATTTTTAGAATGACCATGTGCAGAATCTACAACGATAACATCGACATGTGCTTTTACTAAAGCATCAATACGGTCCATCATGTTTCCTGTAATACCAACACCTGCACCACAAAGAAGTCTGCCCTTTTTATCTTTTGCAGATAATGGGTATTTAATTTGTTTTTCAATATCTTTAATTGTAATAAGACCTTTTAAATTAAAATCTTCATCTACAATAGGAAGTTTTTCTTTTCTGGCAGAAGCAAGAATTTTTTTGGCTTCTTCTAAAGTAATACCTTCCTGAGCTGTGATTAAATTTTCAGAAGTCATAGATTCACTAATTTTTTTAGAAAAATCTGTTTCAAATTTTAAGTCACGATTTGTAATAATTCCTACAAGTTTTGTTCCTTATGTAATTGGAACACCGGAAATACGGAATTTTGCCATTAAATTATCTGCATCTTGTAATGTATGGTCAGGCGTAAGAGAGAACGGGTCTGTAATAACACCATTTTCAGAACGTTTTACTTTATCAACCTCGTCAGCTTGTGCTTCAATCGACATATTTTTATGGATAATACCGATGCCACCTTGTCTTGCCATAGCAATTGCCATTTTAGATTCTGTAACTGTATCCATAGCTGCGCTCATCATAGGAATATTTAAAACAATTCTTTTTGTTAAGTGTGTTCTTAAATCAACCATGTTTGGTGTAACTTCAGAATACTGTGGAACTAAGAGAACATCATCAAATGTAATTCCTTCGCCGATAATAGTACCCATTTTAATATCCTCGCTTTCTTCTTAATATAAATGTATATAGTTAAAAAATAGTTAAAAATGTAATTTGATAGATAATATCAAAATTGTTTGGTTGTGTCAAGATGTTGTATGCTCAAGAAATAGGAAAAATTATTTTTGTATGAAAAATAAAAATTTTAAAGATATTTTGTAATCTATTATTTATAATTCATTTTATGATGGAAATTATAAGTAGTCTTGCTTAATATAATAAAAAGTTGTAAACTGATGTTTTAAATAATCAATAACAGCATTAAGGGGGAAAAATATGCAATTTCGACCATGTATTGACATTCATAATGGAAAAGTAAAACAGATTGTAGGAAGTAGTTTAAAAGATAAAAATAATGAAGCAGTTGAAAATTTTGTTTCAGAGCAAGATGGTGCATTTTATGCCAATTTATATAAAAAAGATAATATAAAAGGTGGGCATATTATTTTGTTAAATGCAACAGATAGTGAGTATTATGAAGCAACAAAACAACAGGCTTTCAATGCATTAGAAGCATATCCAAATGGTTTGCAAGTAGGTGGTGGAATTACAGAAGAAAATGCAATTGCTTTTATAAAGGCAGGTGCAAGTCATGTAATTGTAACATCTTATGTTTTTAAGGATGGTAAAATAAATTATGAAAATCTAAATAAGATAAAAAATACAGTTGGAAAAGAACATTTAGTTTTAGATTTATCATGTAGATATAAAGATGAAAAATATTATATTGTTACAGATAGATGGCAGAAGTTTACAACTGAATATATTACAACAGAATTATTAGATGAATTATCTGAATATTGTGATGAATTTTTAATACATGCAGTAGATGTAGAAGGAAAACAAAATGGAATTGAAAAAAGACTAATTGATATCTTAGGTAATTGGGGTAAAATTCCGATTACTTATGCAGGAGGAATTCATACATTTTCCGATTTGGAAAATATAAAAAAATTAGGAAAAGGGAAATTAAATGTAACGATAGGAAGTGCGTTAGATTTATTTGGAGGAAACATGAAATATAAAGAAGTATTGGAATTTTTAAAAAAATAAAGATGTTTTTATAAACGTAGTGTTTTTAAGAAGTTTCTTATTCATATTTGTGTATTATTAAAGAAAGTTCTTTTTAAGTTAAGTTCATAAAGAATATTAACAGGGCTTTCTTAAATCAGTATATAACGTGAGTTCGATAATCAAAAATGTTTCATTAAAATTGTATATAAAATCATAAAAAAATATATAAAAAGTTATATTTTGATAATAAAATTTATGTTTGAAATAATTTATCGAACTCACATTAAATAATATTATTTTAAGAGTTTTTACGTGCAAAATTTGCTCGTTTTCTCATAGTTGGGTCTAAAATTCTTTTACGAATACGAAGGCTTACAGGAGTAACTTCTAAAAGTTCATCGGTATCGATAAAGTCTAGCGCTTGTTCTAAACTTAAAATACGAGGAGGAACAAGTGTAAGTGCTTCATCAGCAGAAGAAGAACGTGTATTTGTAAGATGTTTTTTCTTACATACATTAAGTTCGATATCTTCGGCTTTTGAACATTGTCCAATAACCATACCGGAATATACTTTTTGTCCTGGTCCGATAAATAAAGAACCACGGTCTTGTGCAGAGAAAAGTCCATAGGTTACGGATTCACCCGATTCAAATGCAATAAGAGAGCCCGTAGCACGATAAGCAATTTCACCACGAAACTTATCATAACCATCAAAAATAGTATTGATAATACCATTTCCTTTGGTATCTGTCATAAAATCACCACGATATCCGATCAGACCACGTGAAGGAATACGAAATTCTAAACGAGTATAACCACCAGCAATAGAGCCCATATTGAGAAGTTCTCCTTTGCGTTGTTGGAGTTTAGAAATAACAGCACCGGTAAATTCATCAGGAACATCAACATATGCCATTTCCATAGGTTCTAATTTTTTACCGTTTTCATCTGTCTTATATAAAACTTCTGCTTTACTTACGGCAAATTCATAACCTTCACGACGCATATTTTCAATTAAGACAGAAAGATGTAATTCGCCACGACCGGAAACTTTTAAACTATCAGGTGAGTCTGTTTCTTCTACACGAAGGGAAACGTCTGTATTTAATTCACGAAATAAACGGTCGCGGATATGACGAGAGGTTACATATTTTCCTTCTTGACCGGCTAATGGACTATCATTTACAATAAAGTTCATAGAAATTGTTGGTTCGGAAATTTTTTGAAATGGAATTGCTTGTGGGGTTTCCGGAGCACAAATGGTATCTCCAATATGGATATCTGCAATACCTGAAATTGCCACAATAGAGCCAATAGAAGCTTCTGTAACA
>JAFWXB010000117.1 GCA_017523185.1 Lachnospiraceae bacterium
ATCTCGGATGCACATTCTGTTCTTGTGTTGTATTTGTAATTTCTACATTTTTATATTCTGCACTTATACGTCTTCTGCGATTCCTACGCGTATTTGATTCTCTCTCTTGTAATAAAATGTTACATTCCGGACAATTCATGACATCATTTGTATATACTTGTTGACAATTTGCACATCGTTTCATAGAACGCCTCCTTTCTTTATATAATCCTTATTTAAAATAAACTGTAAATATAGGTATATCCTTTTTCATCAATTTTAAATGCACTTCCATCAGGAATCTGTTGCAAACTCAATCTATCTTCTGTAATTGGTTTTCTTTCAGAATCATTAAATGCTATATTTGAACCAAATGGCAGAAAACCGAAGTTTGTTCGTGTCCATGTTCCTGCGTAAACCATTATTTCAAAAATATCTGTTGCATCTTTTGAATTGACACCTAAACAAATAAAGGTTGGATTTTTAATACGCATTGGAAGAAGTTCCATGGAAGTTAAAGAATCTCCAATCATACAACATTCACTATTTGTAATACATCTCAAATTTTCGCTGTTTTTTAATGGCACATAATAATTTATCAATTTATATTTATAATATCTGATAATACGCTCGTGTACCATTTCCAACTCACTAAGCATAATATCTCTTAAAAGTTCCTGACTTGTACTTAACCCACACAAACATATTTTTCGTGATGAAAGAACCGTATATAATGATTCTTCTTTTGTAATACCTGCTTTTTTATAATATCCGATACTTTGCATAAAATCCTGCCAAAATTCAAAAAATTTTCTGCTCGAATCGTCCCAACTCAACGTCAAATAATTTTCCCATCTTTTTAAAAATGTTTTTCCTGTTAATGACAAAACTTCATTTTGAAATTGTAATTGATTATTTGTTAATGCTTCTGCTAATGCACTTAAATTTTCTAATGTTATATAGGTATCTCCCATATTTTCAGAGATAATACTAAGTAACATTCGGATTGTGCCACAAATTGTCGAAATATGTGTATCTTCCATTTTTCTATGACAATATGCAGTAACAATACGCTTAAAAAATTCATAGGAAGCATCTAAACTCATATCCCCTGTATTTAAAGGATTGTATGTTGCATTTTGCCCAAAATATACATGCTCGGATTGCAATCGCAGTTGTTTCATATCAGGTATTGGAAAATAATCGGTTGCAAAAAAACAAACGCTTCCTTTTTGTGTTCTTTCGGCTTGTTCTATTGCTTTCAAAAATGTTTGTAATTTTAATTGTTCTGCAAGTGAAAGAACATATTCTCTCCTTCGATTATACGTTCCTGCCCTTCCTCCACACAAAATAAGATTGGTATTTGTGGAAATGATATCTATACTTTTTCTATTTATATGATTATTTCTATGATTCTGCCCTTTTACTATTCTTTCAATGAGTAAATTCCCTATGATTCCCATAGCAATTCTCCGTTTCTAACAATATCGTGGAAAATGAATTTTAAACGCACGACTTCCCTCAAAAGACACAATCGCATCTCCTGTTGTAAGTTCTGCAAATTCATAGGATTCTATTGTTTGTACTTTTACAGGTTCTGTAAATCCAACTCCACCACCTGCTCGTATAAATTTTCTGCTTACTAATGCTTCTCCAAATCGTTTTTGCATATATGAAACGGTTTCCGTATCAGAATGAAACATAATCACACTTTGAAATGCTCCTATAATGACATTTGCTTGATGTGGATTACTTCTATAATTTTGTTTTATTTGTTCGATTTCTTGTAATCCTGCAATAACACGAATCCCTGCTTGTGCACCTAAAGCGAGTGCTTGTGCTAAACGATTTAATTCCGGTAATAATGCAATTTCATCTAAAACTAAATATAATTTTCCCTTATAAGTTCTGGCATCTAAATAAGTAGCAATTAACATATCTATAAAACAACGGAAAACACATGCACAGCTCATTTGATATGTTGGATTATATTCTAAAAAAAGTACTTTGGAATTAGACAACATTGGTAATGTACCTGATGAAATATACTGTTGATTTGCTCTTGTCTTTCTTGTTCCAAATGTTCCTAAAAACAACTTTTGTCGCATAACAATTATTTCCGTTATAATACTTCCACCCATATTTGAACCTGTTTCTAATGGTGGTAAAAATACTTGAATTGCTTGAAACTTTTCATATGTATTTAAGATTCTTCTATAAGTATTATAAATATCCTCCAATTCAGAATCTTCGTTAATATAACCCAACTCTCCATCTATCATTCGACATAATGCTTCATGGTTTAAATTACTGTCATCATTATTTTCTTCTGCTTCCATTAACAAATACATCATAAAACAATAGGTAATTAACTTTGCTGCATTTGTCCAAAACGGCTCTTTTTCTGATTGTTGCCCATAAAATAAATATTCTATAATTTCTCTTACCTTAGCATCAAGTTCATAACCAAATGGTAACATTTTCAATTCTTCAAATACATTCCATATACAAGAATCGTCCAGTAAATCAAGTACCATATCTCCTTCTTGAAAAAAGGTACTATAATAATCGCCTTTCACGTCTAAGAAAACAACTGCATCTTCGTCTTCTTTATTATCGAAAATATCACTTACTACTTTTCGCATGACATTTGTTTTTCCTTGTCTTGCACCTCCAACAAAAAGTAATCCCTTTTTTAAAATAGCATCTGATTGCATTTGCCTTTCTATCTGTCGTATAGAAAGTGGAGAAGTATTTCTTACTAAATATCCATCTATTACTTCTATTGTATTATCCATCTTTTATTTTCCTTTTCCTCCAGCACTTCCACCACTAGAACTTCCACCTTTTCCACCTGAGCTTCCACCAGCAGAACCTCCGATTCCACCTTTTCCACCTGAGTTTCCACTACTAGAACCTCCGATTCCGCCTTTTCCTCCAAAACTTCCACTATTCGAACTTCCAAGTCCTTTTCCACTAGAACTACTACTTCGTCCAAGGCTACTGCTTTTTCCATGAAAATTTCCAGTAGATTTTCCAAATTTTCCTGCTGTTGCTTTTCCTGAATAAGATTTCGTAGAAAATCCTTTAATCGTTCTACTGCTTTGTGTTGATTTAGCTTTCATAGCATTTCGTTCTCGTGATGGCTCTAAATTCTTTCCATTTTCACTATTTTTATATTCACGAATCACTTTCATGCAGTTATGTATTTGTTCTTTAAAGTTTTTACATTCGTGTTTATGTGTACGATTTTCATGGGTGTCTTCCCATTGGTATAGTTTGGGATTTTTCATCATTTTATGATACTCTCTTTGTGTCAATCCACAGCGTTTTGCACACATTTGCATTACTTTTTCTTCATAACCGTACTTATGACCCAAATCTATTTTTCCCTCTTGTAATGGTTTTTTTGTGTTTGGGTCAATTTGTTGGTTATTTTCATTATATAATCGCTCTACTTGTGCTTTTTCACTCTTACTTAATTGTGCTCTGCTATATAATGGCATACCGTTTCACCTCTCATTCTGCTATATCTTGAGGTGGAACCACATAATAAATATCATCTTCTCCAAGTTCTATGTGAGTTCCTAATATATGGTCATACGCAATCAATGGTGCTAATGTCGGTACTTGTAATAAAACCTGCCACATCTGATATTCTTTTAAATTTTCTGCCTCTGTTTCTTCCATAAGAAATACCCATTCTTCTACTTCTTCATCTAAAAAAGCATATGTACATATCGGATTTTCTATTTCTAAAAACGTAGGGTCAGCCCAACAAACTTCTTCTGCAATCGAAAGAATTTGACTTAATGTAAGGATATTTTCTTCTGCAAGAAAAAGTAAGATGGCAGCAGCAGGTATATTGGGATGTATTGGGTCTAAACGAGATGCAATTTCATTTAATGACCATACGCCTTCTTCCTTAGAAAACTTCAATAATGTTACATCTGTAATCTCTCTTTTCCCGTTTTTCCACTCTATCAATGGTTTGCGATAAGAATCACTTTTTAATAATTCTTCTAAAAGCTCACACATGGAATTACAATAATCTTCTGTAATATACGCTTTATAGTTTCGAAGAATTTTTTCTTTAATTGCTCTACACTCCTCTGTCATCTTTCTACCACCTTTCTTACACATAACATTCTACATATCTTTGGAAATCTCTCATATAACTCTTATCATCTCTCCGTTTAATCGAAACCATATGTATTTCTACTTCAAAATCCTGACTTAACATTCTGTTAAACTTATATAAAATTCGAATTTGGCAATGGTCCCGACCGTGTGCCTTAAAAGTGTAAAAGCCATTTCCTAAAATATCGTATTTCAAAGCCTCATTGTTGAATACCTTTTCAAATGGTCTGCCATACTGTTCTTCTAAAGTAATCATATCTTTTAACTTGTCAAATGCTTTAAAAATTTCCCGTTTTTCACTTGGTGAAAATTTCTTGATACATTCTTGTGTACTTATTCTAATTTTTCCCATATTTGTATTCTCCTGTCTTTTTCTTTTATCTTACCATGTTTTATCTACTCTGCATAATACATTTTGAACTACTCATTTCTAAAATTATAAGTATTTTTATCTATGTTATAAACTTTATTTATAAAAACAAAACCTTGTAATGTAACATTTAAGATTCCATTAACAAGGTATTTCTATTATAAGGGGATTAAAGGTTTTATCTTGGAGGAAGATACCTCAACCTCCAAGATAAAATTTATATACAAAATATTATCTTCTCATTAAAAAAAAACATACCAAATTTTGTATATACTTTTATTTACAAACAAATGCTTATATTGTTTTTGATATAAATATCTTAAAAATAATATAAATTTAACAAATCATATAATATATAATTTGTTTTATAAAAATAACATATAAAAATTAATTATTTTTATACAAGTATCAAACCTACGTTCAAATAGATATCTTATAATTCCCGTTTTACTCCACAGGAGTTGTCCAATATTTCTGATTATAAATATCAGTAAAACAATAGGTTAATTTTGCAGAATCTGCATCTACATAAACATCACTAATAGTTAGTTCTCCATCTACAACTAGCTGTTCTCCAAGCATATAACTGTCTAAATATTTACCATCATAACTATAATAATCACAAATAAAATCAATTACATCACCTATTACAACGGATTCCATTGTTTTAGCTATCGTTGCAGTTTCTCCATTTGTATAGACTTTTCGAACTCCTACAATCTTTCCTTTGGGAAATACATTTGAAAACTCCAAAATTAACTCTGCTCGTTCTCCATTATAAAGAATTGGAATACGACCTGTAATACTATAATTTTCTCCATCATCTACGGTTGATTCATGGTAATATGCTACCGGTTGTTCATTGATTGCAATCCATGTAAAATCAGTTGGAGCTAATAAATTGCCATCTTCATCAAATTCATAAACCGTATCAAAACCAAGGTCAATATAACCTTCTCCATCATCAAAAAACATATTTGCATGAAGTGTCTGTACCAATTTCCATTGTTCTTCCGGAAGTGTAATGACAGAACCATTTGAAGTATCCGACCAACGCAACAATGTTGCATCAAACGAATTTTTTGCAAAATATTCTGCCATTTCTTCTTGGTTAAGTGCTCGTCCATCTAAAAATCCTATATTTTCAGCAACTAAACCTGCAATATTACTTACATCTCCACCAAGAAATGTTCCTAAAAGTTGAAGCATCATTTGTGTATTTCCTGAAGAACTGCTTCCGTTTCCTAACATATTCATCAAGGAAGGAAGTGGTGATGTTGTTCCTCCACTAACGACTTGTCCTCCAACTTCCATACTTGCAAATGCTTGAATACAACGTGTATATTCTTCATCCATTCCAATTTGCTCATATGTTCCTACAGCAGTATCTACCATAGAGGCTTTACGGAATGGGAAATAAATAGACAATCCATACGAATTTGTCATATTCGAAGAAGTGCGATTATACTTTACGCTACTAAGTAATGCCTTTGTCAATACATCACCTTCTTCTGTTTTCATATTTTTCGCTAAATGTACAAGGTCAACTTGGTCTATTTTACTGGAAGAACCAAATTCTCTCGCACCACTTCTTGCATTTGATACTTGTGCATATTCTTCATTTTTAATCAATTCATAAGTATCTTTCGAAAATGCTGCTAACGCACTTGGAATCGTTACTTCAGCTTCTGCTAAATCTACAATTGAAAGTGTTGTAGACTGTCCCGGACAGCGTTTTGCACAAGTATCCACAAAATCATCAATAATTAACTTTCCAATTTCAATTGTAGGCATGGAAGTATTTTTTGATAATGCCGTAAGCCAATTCGTATAATACCAACCAATTCCCGGTTCTGTTTCTTCACTTGCAATTAAATAATCTGCGTGTTTTGTAAGCATAAGAGCATTTTCCGTCGTTGCCATAAGACATGCATCAAATCCCACAAAATCAAATTTTACTCCACCTGCTGTAAGTGCATCATCAATCTCTGCGAGGCTCATAGAACCACTTGAAGCAAATTTTTCATCATAACCAAAACCACTTACTGAACCACCACCATGGTCCCAAAAAATAAGTGCATTACGATTTGCAGGATACTTTTCTTCACACCAACGAATAAAAGAAGCCAATGTATTTGGGTCTGTCATGGATTTACTACCTAAATTTTTTTCCAAACATACCATTTTACCATCTTTGATTTGCCAAATCTGATTGGTTTGACTGCTTACTACATTATTTTGCCATTGTTTACACCCACCACTATAAATAATGAGATTGACATTTTCGGAAATATCTGCATTTAACATTTCCTGCAAATCTGATGTTGCCATTTTACTACGTGACTCTAAATCCGTACCACAAAGATATACCATAAGTGTCACTTCGTCTTGTCCATTCCCAAGCAACTTTGTATACTTTGCACGAGCACCACTTGCAACAGAAGTATTTAATGTACCTGTATTATTTCCATTATCCCAACCACTTGAAATACTTCCTCCACCTAAGTTGCCTAAAATAGATTCTAACCCTTGTGTATTACCTGTATTCGAAGAACCATCTGTTCCTCCACCTAAAAGAAGGCTTCCAATTCCTCCACCTCCACCGAGCAATAACACCAATAACAACATAATAATTTTAGACATTCCACCACCGGATGACCTTGTAGAATTTCTTTCTTGGTTGTCGGAACGTCTTGGCGAGCCCACAGGACCTGTTCCTAAGCCCTCACCACGACGTTTTACGTCTTTTCCTTGCCCCGTTACATTTGTTTCACGACCACGAGGTCTGTTTTGAGCCATAACTTTCCTCCTTTACTTTAAAATAATGTAAGTCCGATAAATTGATAAAAATATATCAAAAACATACATTTGATTCTTAAAATATAATATGTACGGTAAACACATCATATATAATTTGTTCAATTATATCCTTTTTTATTGAAAAAATCAATTGTTTTATGAAAAAATATGAATTTATAGAAAATCTTTTAATTTTATAAATAATATTTGATTAAATTTCTATTATTTGCTTATATATTCTTTCTTAAATCATAAAAAAAATCAAGATATCTACTTGAAATATCTTGATTTTATCAAATTTCTATTTTATTTTCTAAATTTCTTTTTCCATATAAACTATTTTATCCATCATGTTTTAACTACCATTAAGTCTAAATTTAAAAATATACTTCAATTAAGAGAATAATTTTTATATTTATTATTCTCTATATCAGACTTTATTCACCTTCTCATATTGAAAAGCTCCTCAAGAAGCACATCTTATAAACTTATTGCCCTTTATATTGGGCTTTATTCACGAACTTCTTGAAGAAGACGAACTCGACGAACTTGGCTTGTTATTGCCCTCTATATTGGGCTTTATTCACAACAGTATTTTCAATACTTTTTTCTTCTATCATATCACTTTTTTCCAAAATTTCAACTATTTTTATAAAAAAGTGTGGCAACCTATTTTCTCTTAATCTCAAAAAATCCAGTATTTATGCCTCTTTGCAGACTTAGCTATATTTTTTTATTATAACTCTTTGGGCTGACACACTTTTTATGTATATTTATATGCTTTATACTTTTCTCCATCTTTTACAACATGAACAATTTTCTGCACTTCATTTCGAATAATTGCATCATAAGTTCTACATATTCCATTTAGCTTTACTTTTTGATACAATTTTTTCTCTAATTCTCTAATAAAAATCTGTTTTCCAATTTTATTTAAGAAAACTGCACCATTCTCATCTATTTCAAAATGTTCTTTTTTCGATATTTGCATATTGTGAATTATTGTAAATACAGCTCTATCTACAATAATTGGTTTGAAAATTTCAGCAATGTCCAAATTTAAAGTTTCACTTCTACTATTTGTAGAATGTACAAATCCAATTCGAATATCTAATGCTGTTTTTCTAATTTCTGTTGCTATTCTTTGATATAAAAATACATTTCCAAAGCTAATAAGTGCATTCACTTCATTTTTTGGTGGTCTTCTTGTTCTTTTCTCAAAAACAAACTCTGTATCATCTATCATACTGTCAAAACAATGCAAATACATCTGTTTTGCTCTTGCTTCTATTAACATCAAATTATTTATGTCTTCACATATTTTCATTAAATCCATACAATTTGTTATATATGTAATTGCATCTTTTAATTTTTCATTTTTCTTTCTTCTATAATAATATCTTAAATTCTCTCTCTGATTATGTAAAGAGGATAATTCTATTTTCTTTGCTATTTCTAGCCTTTTCATTGTATCATTATATATCTGTGCTTGTTTCAACATTATTTTGGAAGCATCTCTATGTGTAGATGTACAAAATGATCCTATATATTCTCCATACTTTCCAAAAATATTTACATTTAATCCTTTTTTCTTTGCATATTCAAAAAATGAACTGCTAAATATAACATTTGAATATACATTAATAGAACCACATGTTTCTACTGGAAGATAATACTTTCCTTCATTATTTTCAAATAAAATAGTATAATCTTTTTTTGTTAATATTCCATCATTAACCAAATGATAATTTCTATCTATTTTTTGAATTGCTGAAGAATTCCATTTTTTGTAATACGCTTTATTTTCATTTTTATATGGACGAATATATACCTTGTTATCGTTCTTATTTTTATAAAACTCATATCCTAAAAATCTACGTGATAATGCAGAATAAATTCCACTTTTCTCTTTATTACAATTTAATCCTAATTCTCTTTTTAAATACTCCTGTACTTCTGCCATAGATTTTTCAGCTAATTCTATAGAATTACAATAAATATTAATATTATCTGAAAAACGACAAAAATGATAACGTTCCATATATAAATCAAATTCCTGCATATAAATATTACTAAAAAGAGGACTTAATGGACTTCCTTGTATTAATCCTATTGTTTTACGATATTTTTGTGTATCATCTTGTATGTATATATATAAATATTTATGAATTAATTCCAATAACAATTCATTGTCTATTATCTTTTGTAACATGGATAACATACGTTCAATATTAATAGAATCGAAAAAATCTTTTATATCTAATTCAACTACCCACTTATTTCCTGCTTCTATATATTTCGCACATTGACGAACTGCATCCTGTACCCCTTTATTCTTTTGATAAGCAAAACTATATTTTGAAGATTTTCCTTCCCAATACGGAGTTAGTTCTTGTTTTATTACTTCTAAAATAATTCTGTCTGTACATGTATATTTTGAAATCTTTCTCTTTTTTCCATTCTTTTTTAACAATTCCACTAATTGTACTGCATTTGGTTTGTACTCCCCAAGAATTAAATTTTTTTGTATAGATTTACCATTCATTTCAAAATATTCTTTATATTTGCTTATATAAATTCCATCTATACCACAACTATCTTTTTTCAATAATAACTTTTCTACAGCAACTTTTAATTTTTCTTCTGAAAAGATTTTTTCCATAGATGCCTCCATTCAAAGAATATTATTATCTGTTTTTGTTACTCCTATCTGTTCTTTGTTTGTATACTTAAGATTATCTATCTTGTAAATACAGATTTTATCTTCTGTATAAATAATAAGGTCTTTCAATTCTTCCTTTAACCGTTTTAATTTTCCTTCTGTAATCATTCCTTCAAAAACTGACTTTTGAACATGTGTTAAGTACTTTCTACATGTTTTCATTACCTTTGCAACACGTTTTGATGCTACATCATACGTTATTATAATAAACATTGCTTTTTCCTCCCATTTATCAGTTCTTCCAAAAATCTTTATTTTTATATTATCTATGGTAATACTTTTTATCTAAAAATTCTCTTACACAAAAATTAAAAAAGCAGACTTTATATAAATTTTTATTTATATAAAATCCACTTTTTATAATTTTAAATTATAACTTATAATTTTTCATTTTTTCTTATAATCACTTCATTTCATTCTATCTCTATAAACAAATAAAACCAAAACACCTAAATTTAACTTTAAATGTTTTGGTTTTAAATTTTTTCTGCTCAATTATAAAAAATTCTCTATATTGGGCTTTCTTCATAAAAGCTTAATTTAGAAAAAAATAGAGGAATAGTTCCTCATTTGAAATCATGTTATTACCCTCTATATTGGGCTTTCTTCACATGATGTATAATCCTGGCAAATATGAAATTGATAAAAGTTATTACCCTCTATATTGGGCTTTCTTCACAGAATATGCTTCCGGTGAATCTTGCATCAAATATGTAATGTTATTACCCTCTATATTGGGCTTTCTTCACAACAGTATTTTCAATACTTTCTGTTTCTATCTTATCACTTTTTTCCAAAATTTCAACTATTTTTATAGAAAAAGTGTGGCAACCTATTTTCTCTTAATCTCAAAAAATCCAATATTTATGCATCTTTGCAGACTTAGCTATATTTTTTTATTATACCTCTTTAGGCTGACACACTTTTTTAAACAAACAAATATTCCTCTTTTCCTCTACTAACATCTTATAATAGTACCTATCTTCCCATTTCATGAAGTATTTTTTACATTTGTTAATATAACGTGAGTTCGATAAAAATAAAAATTCCATAAATGTATTTTTTTGATATAATAAAGTCGCCAAACCCAAATACCTATCAAAGGAGAATACATTTATGGATGAATTTATTATATCAATTTTTTGTGAACTTGACAACTTTTGTAAAGAATTACATGCTTATTTTGAACATTCCATGCTTCCTTGTGAGAAGAAAAATTTTCGATTAGAACCTTCCCGTTCTCTTTCTTTAAGTGAAATTATGACGATTTGTGTTACTTTTCATCTCTCTGGTTATCGTAATTTCAAGTGGTATTATACCAGACTTATTGCAAAACAATATCGAAAGTTTTTTCCAAAACTTGTTAGTTATAATCGTTTTGTAGAACTTATGCCTTGTGTAGCAATTCCATTAACCTTATTTATGCAAATCAAAGGAAAAGGAAACTGCACAGGTCTTAGTTTTATCGATTCCACAACACTTGATGTATGTGACAGTTACAGAATTTCACAACATAAGGTGTTTCAGGGAATTGCACAAAGAGGAAAAAGTTCTACAGGTTGGTTTTATGGTTTTAAACTACATTTAACAGTAAATGAATGTGGAGAAATTCTAAATTTCTGTCTAACACCTGGAAATGTGGATGACCGTAATCCGAAAGTGATAGAGCAAGTCACAAAAAATTTATATGGCAAGTTGTTTGCAGATAAAGGCTATCTTTCACAAAAATTAATGGAAGAACTCCTAAAAAAAAGACATAGAGTTAATTACCAAACAAAGAAAAAATAGTAAAAATCATAAATTATTACAATTTTGTGACCGTCTTTTATTAAGAAAACGTGCCATTATTGAATCTGTGAATGATTTTTTGAAAAATATTTGCCAAATAGAACACTCCCGACACAGAAGTAGTTGTAATTTTATTACAAATCTCGTGTCTGGGCTTGTTGCAT
>JAFWXB010000118.1 GCA_017523185.1 Lachnospiraceae bacterium
GTATATGTAAATGGTGAAAAAGTAAGTACAACATACATTGACGGAAATACGCTTTCTATAAAAGCAGAAGAAATTTCTGAAGGAGACACTATTGTAGTAAATCAGTTAGGTTCAAGTAATACAATTTTCAGAAGTTCCAATGAATATATATTTATGACAGAAATGTCTACTGAAAATACAGAAGAAATGATTCCTAGTGAAACAGAACTTCAAACAGAAATAAATACAGAAACAGAACAATCTGAAAATACTACATTATAATTACAAATAATTTTTATGTATTTACAATATGCTGTCACATTGAGTAAATTTTATGCAAACTGTATTTTGCTATGATTTTATTTAATGTGACAGCACTTTTTATTTATTATCTTTTCTTTTACTAATATGCGTTTGATAATATTTTTTATAAAATAATAAATTATTATAGGAACAATTCTCATCATCATTCTATTTTTATAAACACAAATATAATTTTTATCTATTTATTCTTAATGTGTCCACCCCACATTTTATTACGAAAAAATACGAAGTTTGTCAAAAAATAAACATTTATTGTTTTTTCGATAAAAAGGAACTATAATAAATTTACAAGATGTTCTGATAAAAAAACACAATAACTATTATTTTATATTTTTACAATTTATTGACTTTTTATCAAATATCAAAATACGAATTGTTATCAAGTAAAACGAGATTTGATTCTTCTAACAAAACTACAAATAAATACATTACCAAGAGAATAAGAGTTGGTTATAAATAACAGAAATGTTACTTTATAGTCATGCTCTTTTTTATTTTGGCAACAGAAAAAGAACATTATAAACAAATATATAAAAATGGGAATCGGTTTTCTCTTAATCAACAGAAAGGATTTTATTTATGAAACAAGAATTTTATGATGCAGTAATTGCTAATCCAATTATTTCTGCAATAAAAGAAGAAAAAGAACTTGAACATTGTCTGCAAGTTGCAGATACAACTATTGTATTTATATTATATGGACAAATTAGCACAATCGCTTCTATCGTAGAAAAGGTGAAAGTTTCCGGAAAAATTGCTATTGTACATATGGATTTAATTGCCGGCTTAAGTTCAAGAATAGAATCTGTGGATTTTATTGCTCAATATACAAAAGCAGATGGAATTATTTCCACACGTTTTGAACAAATCAAACGTGCAAAAGAATTAAATTTAAGTACCATATATCGTATTTTTGCGATTGATTCTAAAAGCTTAAATAATATTCCATCTCATATCTCCCATTATGCAGATATGATTGAAATTCTACCCGGACTTATGCCAAAAATTATACAACGTATGGTAAAGACAATGTCTGTACCGATTATTGCAGGAGGTTTAATTGCAGATAAAGAAGATGTAATTGCAGCTCTTGATGCAGGGGCAATTGCAATTTCAAGTACAAATGAAAACGTTTGGAGTATGTGATGTTAATATTAAGCTAAATCCAATATTTTATGTTGAGCTATCTATCTCACATCTAAAAAATACTGGATTCGCACATCTATGATAAATGTTTATATTTATATGGGAGGGATTTTATGTGTTATATTACAAAAAGAAAAATTGCAGATTGTGTGAAACAATTAATGTACAAAAAATCAATTCGTAAAATTACAATTCAAGATATTATGGATGAAACAAATATGAGTAGACAAAGTTTTTATTATCATTTTCGTGATATCTATGATGTACTGGATTGGATTGCTAAAAAAGATTTTACGGAAAAAATTGAATGTGAAAATTGTATAACTATGGAAGAATGGATGATACATTTTTTAGAAATCATACGAAAAGAACAACCGTTCTTGCGAAAAATGTTAAAAGAACTTACTTGGCCTGAAATTTTAAAATATATACAAACCCCTGTGGAAGAACAGATGAAAAACCTACTAAAAAACAATTCTTTGGAACATACACAACTTTATGAAGATAAATTACAATTTTGTGCAGAATTTTTTTCTACTTCCTTTAGCTATTATATGATGGATTGTGTTTATCAGAAAAAAATTGTTTCCAATGAACAGGCATTATCAGACTTACATTTTTTGATTTCTTTATTAGAAAATGCAGATTTAAGTAAGGCAAATACATTTCATTGTTAAAAATGAATATTTATATGGTACTTTTATTCCTTTGCAATCACAAATATAGAATAAATATTTGATATAAAATAAACTGGGGACAAAATAATTTGCCCCCAGTTTTATAGCTTTTTAGTTTCTTTTTAGTATACCAAATAGCCTGTAAACGGAATTTACTCTTTATACCACTTCTACATCTTTCGTTGCTACAATATCTACGCCTGTTCCTGCTACATCTGCCAAAATTACATCTCCAATATGTACCGGTGCGTTTACTTTAATTTCTTCTAAACAAGCCATAATATCCATAATCTTTTCTTTTGGAATATCATTTGCTGTTTTTACGGATACCATCGTAATATCTCCACCAACTACACGAACGGTACTTGTTACAATACGTGTTGGATGTGTTACTTCTTTTCTTGCATATACATCACCACGTTTACAAGTGTTTCCTGATACACTTAATACTTCACCATTTTCAATTTCTACTTGAAGAATACAGCCTAAAGGACAGCCAATACAAGTAAGTGTTCTGTTTTCCATCGTTTATGCCTCCTCTATTTTTACTGTAATAGTTTCTAAATTTTCAAATGCTTCTAATTCTGCTTTTTTGAGCTTAATTTCTTCCATTTCACCCGGAGCCATAATCTGTTTCTTTCTGTGAATAATACGTTTA
>JAFWXB010000119.1 GCA_017523185.1 Lachnospiraceae bacterium
CATATCGAGACTGGTTTAAAACGCAGAGAACTTCATATAATTCGAAAATAAAGGGAAAATCGTGGTTGTTAAAATGTGAAGATTTATATCATTTGCGAGCTCCGGGTGGTACTTGTTTATGTGCTTTAGAACAGGAAGAATGTGGAAGTACGAAAGATAGAATCAATGATAGCAAAGGTTGTGGTGGTGTCATGCGTGTTGCACCAATCGGATTGTATTTACCAAATCATATGGATTCTATTAAAGAAATGGATATGGTAGGTGCAGAAGCGGCAGCTTTGACACATGGACATTCTTTGGGATTTATTCCGGCAGCAGCTTTGGTACATATTGTGGCAAAATGTATGTTATCGGAAGATTCGTTGGAAGATATTGTAAAAGATGCTATTGATACTATGTGTGAATTATTTGAGAAAGATATCTATATAGATGAATTTTGTAAAATTATGCAGTTAGCAATAGAATTATCATATCAAAAATTATCTGATTTAGAAGCTATTCGAAAAATTGGAGAAGGTTGGGTTGGCGAAGAAGCATTAGCGATTGCAGTCTATTGTGCGTTAAAATATCAGAATGATTTTCGAAAAGCAATTATAGCATCTGTAAACCATGATGGAGATAGTGATTCAACGGGAGCTGTTACGGGAAATATTTTAGGTGCATATTTAGGGGTAAGTCAAATTCCAAACGAATGGATAGAACCTTTGGAATTAAAAGAGGTAATGGAAGAATTGATTATGGATATGTATGAAGATTGTCAGATGTCAAAAGAAAGTGATTCTTATAATGAAATATGGTATAAAAAATATGTAATGTAGTAAAAAGAATATTTTAAATTCTATAATAATGTTGTATATGTGCAAGATATATTTTTTATATATGCAAAATCCTATAAAACTTCTTGAATGACATAGGATTCTTATCAAAAATTTTGTATAATAATAAAATAAACTCAATTTCATATAACTTGAAAATAGCCACTTCTTATGTCATAATAGAAAGTGGCTATTTGTGTTATTTAGCAGTAAACGTACATAGGTAAAATTATCTTATATATTTAAACAGATTTTTACAGATATGTTGTATTTATGATAAATAATGAAATATGTATATATTTAAGTATATATGTGGTTATCTAAATATAGAAATAGTCGATTTTTGTATTAATGGAGGTATTGTGTATGAAACAGGAATTACAAGTAAAATGTCACCCGGAAGAAATTAAAATAACTTCATATGAACATCATGTAAAATATTATGAAACAGACCAAATGGGCATTGTACATCATTCCAACTATGTAAAATGGATGGAAGAAGCTCGTATGGATTTGATGAATCAAATGGGGTTAAACTACAAACAGATGGAAGAAATGGAAATTTTAAGTCCGGTTATTTCTATTTCTGTAGAATATCGCAGTATGGTGCATTTTGATGATACGATTGTTATTGATACAAAAATGTTAAAATATAATGGAATTAAAATGGAAGTAGAATACTGTATGACAGATAAAGAAACAGGGGAAGTGCGTTGTAAAGCGACCAGTAGTCATTGTTTCTTGAATCGAGCAGGACAACCGATTTCTTTAAAACGAAAATATCCGGAATTGGATACAAAATTTTTTCAAATGAAGGACGAATAAAATGATAATAGAACGATTACAAGCATTAAGACAAGAAATGGCAAAGCGTAAGATTGCCATTTACGTTGTGCCAACAGCAGATTTCCATGAATCGGAATATGTAGGCGTACATTTTAAAGCAAGAGAATTTATTACAGGTTTTACTGGTTCTGCCGGAACTGCTGTGATTACAATGACAGAAGCAGGACTTTGGACAGATGGCAGATATTTTGTACAAGCAGGACAACAATTAGAAGGAACAACCGTTACACTTTATAAAATGGGAGAAGAAGGTGTTCCGACCGTAAACGAGTATATTGAACAGACATTACAAGAGGGCGAAATATTAGGCTTTGATGGACGTGTTATCAATGGGGCATGGGGCAAAAAATTGCAGGAAATTGTTGCAAAGAAACATGGTTCTATGGTAGTTGAAGAAGATTTAATTGATGCTATTTGGACAGATAGACCAGCACTTTCCAAAAAACCGGTAAATATCTTAGATTTGGCTTATACAGGAAAAAGCACAAAAGAGAAACTTGCTGATGTTCGAAAAGTGATGGCAGAAAAAAAAGCAGATATTCATCTTTTGACGTCTCTTTATGATATTGCATGGCTTTTGAATGTGCGTGGAAATGATATCGACCATGTACCTGTGGTACTTTCGTATTTAGCACTTACGAAAGAAGAATGTATTTGGTTTGTACAGGAAGAAGTTATAACAGAAGAAGTAAAGATATATTTAGAAGATAACGAGATTATAACAAAACCGTATAACAGTTTTTATGATTATGTAAAAGAGATACAACAAAATCAAGAAAATTTGACAATTTTACTCAATACTTCTGTGGTAAACTATCGTATTTGTAATAGTATTTTAGAATCAACAACGATTATAGATGAAATAGAACCTACTGTATATATGAAAGCACAGAAAAATGAAACAGAAATTGAAAATACGAAAAATGCACATATTAAAGATGCTGTAGCAATGTGTAAATTTATGTATTGGCTGAAAACAAATGTGGGTAAAATAGCTATGACAGAGCTTTCTGTTTCCGATTATTTAGAACAATTACGAAAAGACGAAGGTTGTGTTGCATTGAGTTTTAATACGATTTGTGGTTATGCAGAACATGGTGCAATTGTGCATTATAGTGCAACTGAAGAAAGTAGTGTAGAAATTAAACCGGAAGGACTTCTTTTGGTGGATTCGGGTGGACACTATTTTGAAGGTACAACAGATATTACAAGAACCTTTGTGCTTGGAGCAGTTACAGAAGAAATGAAATCCGATTTTACACGCGTTTGTCGTTCCAATATGAATTTAGCAAATGCAAAATTTTTATATGGCTGTTCCGGTATGAATTTAGATGTTTTAGCAAGACAACCACTTTGGGAAGCAAATATGGATTATAAACATGGTACAGGACATGGCGTAGGACATATTTTAAATGTGCATGAAGGTCCGAACGGATTTCATTGGGGAAGAAAATCCTATCAGCATCCATTAGAAGCAGGTATGATTACAACAGATGAGCCGGGTATTTATAAAGAAGGAAAATATGGGATTCGTTTAGAAAATGAACTTGTTTGTCGTAAGGGCGAGAAAAATGAGTATGGACAGTTTATGTATTTTGAAAATATCACATATGTTCCAATAGATTTAGATGCA
>JAFWXB010000120.1 GCA_017523185.1 Lachnospiraceae bacterium
GATACAAATACTCAGCTGCTTTATGTGGCTGTTCAATAACAGAAGTCATAAGAGCTGCCATAAACTCTACCGGATAATAATATTTTAACCATGCTGTTTGAACACCAATAACAGCGTATGCAGCAGCATGCGATTTGTTAAACGCATATTTTGCAAAATCCACCATAGAATCATAAATACTATTTGCAGCTTCTTCTGAAATTCCATTTGCAACACAACCTTTAATGCCTTGTGTTTCATCCCCATACACAAAATTTTTACGTTCTGCATCAATCACATACTGCTTCTTTTTACTCATTGCACGACGAATATTATCAGCTTGTCCCATTGTATAACCGGCAAGTTTTTGCACAATTTCCATAACTTGCTCTTGATATACAATACATCCGTATGTTGATTCTAAAATACTCTCCAATTCAGGCGTTACATAAGTAATCGAATCTTGATTATTTTTTCCTTTGATATAATCCGGAATAAAATCCATTGGTCCCGGACGATACAACGAAATACCTGCTACAATATCTTCAAAACTTTGAGGTTTTAACTCTTTCATAAAGTTTTGCATTCCTGCTGATTCTAACTGAAAAATGCCCTCTGTCTTTCCTGTTCCAATAAAATCCAAAACTGCTTTATCATTAAAATCAATATGGTCGATATCAATATCAATTCCTTTGGAAGCCTTAATATTTTTTACAGCATCTTTTAAAACAGTAAGGGTACGAAGTCCAAGAAAATCCATTTTCAAAAGACCTAATTCTTCTAATTGTACCATATTGTAAGCAGCTGTTGGTGAACCATCATTTGCTCGTCCTAACGGTACATAATCACTTGCCACCCCTGGATAAATCACAACTCCTGCTGCATGAACAGAAGTATGGTTTGGAAGTCCTTCCAATTTTCGTGCCATATCAATTAAATTGTGCATTTTCTCATTATTATCATAAATTTCACGAAATTCCGAATTCTTTTGTAATGCTTTTTCAATTGTAATTCCTAATTCCGAAGGTATCATTTTTGCAAGTTTATCCATCTCTGCATATGGAAAATCCAATGCTTTCCCAACAGCTTTCAACACTCCTCTTGCTGCCATTGTTCCAAATGTTACAATCTGCGTTACCGAATTTTTTCCATATTTATCGACAACATATTCTATCGCACGATAACGCTCCACATCTTCAAAATCTACATCAATATCAGGCATGGAAACTCGTTCCGGATTTAAAAATCGTTCAAACAACAAATTGTACTTCACAGGGTCAATATTGGTAATACCTGTACAATAACAAACTTTACTTCCTGCTGCTGAACCTCTCCCTGGTCCAACCCAACAATCATTATTTTTACACCAATGAATATAATCCCAAACTATCAAAATATATTCGATAAATCCCATTTTTTCGATAATTCCCAATTCATATTGCATCTCTTTGTAAATTTCTGCTCTTTTTTCTTCTGTATATTCCGGATTATTTGTATATTTTTCTTCAAATCCTTTATCGCATAAATGTACCAAAAACTCTTTTGCTGTTGCAAATCCTTCCGGTATTTCATACTTTGGAATCTTATAATTTCCAAATTCAATCTCTACATGACAACGGTCAGCTATTTTTTGCGTATTTTCCAAAGCTTGTTTTGCATATGGAAAAAGTGCTGCCATTTCTTCTTCGCTTTTTACATAATACTGACCACCTTCATAACGCATTCTGTTTTCATCTGTTACTTTTTTATTTGTCTGAATACATAAAAGTACGTCATGTGACTCTACATCTTCTTTATAGGTATAATGAATATCATTTGTACAAACAAGTCCAATGCCAGTTTCTTCACTTAAACGTAATAACTCTCCATTTACACGTCGTTGGTCAGCAATTCCATGGTCCTGTAATTCAAAAAAGAAATTCTCTTTTCCAAAACACTTTTGGTATTTGAGACCGATTTGTTTTGCTTCTTCATAAAAACCACGTACCAAATAGCGTGGAATTTCACCTGCAAGACACGCTGATAATGCAATCAATCCCTCATGGTATTTTTCCAATGTTTCAAAATCCACTCTTGGTCTGTAATAATACCCTTCTGAAAAACCAATCGAAGTAATTTTAATTAAATTTTCATAGCCTTTATTATTTTCTGCCAAAAGAATCAAATGATAATATCTATCTTCTCCATGACTAAACTCTCTATCAAATCTTGAATTTGGTGCTACATACACTTCGCAACCGATAATCGGATTAATACCTGCTGCTTTTGCTTCCTTATAAAAATCAATTACACCATACATCACACCATGGTCTGTAATCGCAGCACTATTCATGCCAAGTTCTTTCACTCGCTTGACATAATTTTTAATCTTATTTGACCCATCCAAAAGACTGTATTCGGTATGGGTGTGCAAATGCACGAAAGACATTTCATTTCACTCCTTTCATTCATTCTTTATTTTTTCGTAGACCTTAAACACCAATTAACATACACACCACTCCCAACACAAATAAATGTATCGGATAAAATGCATAAAATAAATATTTTACCTGTTTTCCTCTCGTTCCATTATATTTCATAATAAAAGGAAGCATCGCAATCGCCAAATACTCCGTAGAACTGCTCAAAAGTCCCAATACTAAAATAGAACCGCTAAATCCAAGTGTCCGATTTTCTCGAAACAACCATATCACAGCAATCGCAATCACCCCTGCCATTCCATAATCTGTCATAAGCATTTCTTCTGCAACAATGCCCATACCATAAATGACAACAAAAAACAAAAAGTATTTCACGCAACTGCCAATAAATACATCACCCTTCTTTTCTTTCCACTTTTCAAACATTGTTTCCAACCAATTTAAGCAATTAATGCACAACAGTCCCAAAAACAATGTAAAAAATACATTATTATAGGTTGGACTCCACAATGAACCTTCCAATGCAAAATCAAATGGAATTTCTGAGATTAATGCAAATAAAAACAACCGAAATGCGTATTTCGGTACATTTCTGGTATGTAAAAATCCTTCCACAAGTAAAAAACAATAAATTGGAAATGCCATACGTCCAATTAATCGCATATTCTCATAAATGGTATACATCATTTCCCGATTTTCGGCAAACCATACAATTAATTTATCGCCCCAATAATCACTCATTTGCGTAGAAGCTTTTAACATATACGATGCTTCAAATAATCGCCAAATTGCGACTGCTGCTATATGGTCAATTAACATCGTAACCAAGGCTATCATTTTTAAATGATAACCTGAAAATCCTTGTA
>JAFWXB010000121.1 GCA_017523185.1 Lachnospiraceae bacterium
TGTTAGCTTTCCGTCTGCATTACCATCTGCTACTTCTAAAATTGCATTATACAAATTTATATCTGGTATTCCATTTTCATCATTCGTAATTATCACTTCATTTTCTTCTATTGTTAATTCTGTATTACTTGTATTCATTTCAGTTGCTTGTACAATGCTTAAATTAGAACAAATCATTGTTATAGACAATCCTACTGCTAATAATTTTTTCACTAATTTCCTATTTCTCATATTTTTCTCCTTTTCTTCATCTCTATAACTATTATTTTTACACTTTCATAACAATCACCTCTTTTATACATTATCTAATGTTTACATTATATATCTTTTAAATCAGTTATTCAAGCAAAATATATTGGTTATAATCATTTGAAAAGGAGATTTCACATGATTAGATTACGCATTTTAGATATTCTTACAGAACAAAATCACAGCAAATACTGGTTATTTAAACGTATGGAAATGAGCTATCAAAATTTTAATAAAATTGTAAATAATGAAACTACATCTATTCGCTTTGATAACCTTGAAAAATTAAGTACCATTTTAGATTGTCCCATTGGTGATTTATTTGAAGTTATTCCTGAAGATAATACTGACTTAGACAACTAATATCCATTACAAAATAGAAAACGGTATGGAAGATTTCTCCCATACCGTTCTGTTCTTTATAAATTTATTCTATTTGGAAAAATTTTCTGATATATTACTTTCTATATATCTAATTTACCACCTAAATCTAATTTTATTTATTTTTATGTATCATAAAATATTAAAATTTACAAATAGTATATTAAAGAAATTTAAACTATCTGTTTTTTTATTAAACTACTATTTCCATCTGCTTTGTTATTCGATTGAAATAATAGATATTATTAGATAACCAAAGTTCTTGCTCTATTTCTTTTATACTAATTTTTTTCATAATTTCAGCTAATTCTCTTGGTTTTATTTTTTCTTCTTCTAAAATTAATGTAACTTCTTCTATGGAATTCGGAAAAATATAAATATTTTTTTGATGCTTTTGTGCTAATAATTCTAATAAATCTATTCTTAGTATTCCACAAGCACCATCATACCTTGTTTTATTTGTCATTACATATTCCTTATTTTCTATTTCTTCAAATGAAAATTCATTAATAAGTTTCCTAATATCATAAATGATAAATTCTTTTGATTTTAAATTATTCATTGCAATTTCAAATAGTTCTTTTTCGTTTATCTCCCAATTTCGTAACATCTCTTTTGAAATTGGATAAGAACACATGCTTCTTTCTTCTTTAAGATGTATTTTATAAATAATTGCTAAATCAAGAAAGCTTTTAAATACTATATTTTCTAAAAATTCTTGATTCCACTCTTTATTAATTAAATAAGGATAAATTCGCTTTTTTACAGAATCCCACTCTCTATTTAATATTTCTGGCATTTTTATATAACCAGCTTCTATCATAAATTGAATTAAACTTTTACAAGTTTTTTCAAGGTTTTTATGTTTTTTATAATCTTCATACAGATTATCCCACGCAATAATAGGAATTTCTTCCATATTTTCGATTCGAAATGTTAAAAACTCTTTCACTACATGATTATTCTTTATAATCACTTTATTAAACAGTTCTATGTCATTTGGCAACTCCTCTTTTAGTTTTTGAATTAAATTGTTTTTAAATTCGTTATACATAGTATATCCTCCTAATATTTTACTGATAATTTATGTTACCACTCTTTGTTCATTTCTACCATCGTAATTTATATTTTTAAATCTCTAAAAAACTTTATTTTTTCATAAAAGCTTTCCAAACTAAAAATAGACCTAAAAATATTTCTTAAATACCTCTAGGTCTATCATATTTACTTTCTTATTTTGATTAATCTACTTTCTCATTTTTTATCATTTCCACATATTCTGCCTGCTCTGATTCCGGTATCTCTAATATTCTCATTACTTCTTGTACAGATAATTGCATATTTTTCATTAAATTAATGATAGAAACTAAAATACCTTTTTTTATTCCCGTTTGCTCTACACCTTTACTTAAATTACACATCAGCGATACCTCCTGTTCCAATTTTTGAATCACCTGTATTTCAAAATCTTCTTTTAATATTTGCTTCTTTTCCTATACATTTGTCTTCGTAAATAATAAACTATTATTCTATACACATCTATTAATTTTATTACTTTTTATAAAACCCTTAAAATACTTCTATCTCTTTCAACATAAGCAATGTATTTCTTACTCCTACTAAATATGCAATATCACAAACACGAGCATTTGCTGTCCAAATAGAAACAGTATAGTCTTCTACTATTTTCTGTTGATATTGGTCTAAATTAAGAGCTTCTAATTGTTTTTCTTGTTCGGCTAGTTCTTTCTTGTTTTGAATATAAATTTCATCATTTTTTAATTGTTCTTCTATACTATACTCTATAATATTTCCTAACCCCATTTCAAGTAGTTCTTCTACTATCTTTCCCATACATATCCTCCTTTTTCCTCATATATTTATTATAACATATTGTGATTATATCCACAATACAGATTTTCAATATTGAAATTTATAATAAACTCATAATAAATAAAGGACGTGATAAAAATTATAGATTATACACCACTTTGGGAAACAATGCGTAAAAAGAATATATCACAATATCAACTATTAAAATCGGGCATTGATAATAAAACTTTAGACTCTTTAAAGAAAAACAAAAATATTACACTTCTTACCGTTGAAAAAATTTGTAAAATTTTAAATTGTACTCCAAATGATATTGTACTATTTCAAGATGAATAAAAGGTTTGTCGGAAAATGAAAAATATATATAAATTTCCGTATGCATTCTTTTCAAGAATACCATATTCTGTATATTAATTCTATTTTCCGATACTCCTTTTATTACAATATCTTATTTTTTTGCTCTATTTCTGTTTTATTTTCTTATTGAAAATCACTTCATCAATTAAAATATCCATACACTTTTTAGCATATTCTCTTAACTCACTAATATCAAAAAATCCACAATAATTTCCATTCGTATATGCAACAGTATTGATTCCCATATGAATATGTAAATGTTTGGTGTCATCATGTACTGCAAATATTACTTGTCTTTCATAAGCAAAATATTGTGCTATCATTTCTGCTAATCTTCTTACCTCTAAAGGTGTAAAAGGTAAACTTTCTTCAATCGAAATTACGATATGAACAATCTGCTTATTTTCCATTTTATTATATACTTTTTTTACCATATAAAATTCTCTTATAACCAAATCCGGAGAGATAGCAAACACTCCATAACCACCTATTAACTTTGGGTTTTGTAATCTCATAATATAATTTACTACTTTTTCTACTGCATCATGATTTCTATAATTTCCTTGTGGTAAACTTACTATAACTGCTGACATATATATTCTATTCCTCTCACTAATTTTTTTTCATCTTCTTCTAATAATTCGTATCTATGTATAATATCTGTACATACTGTTGATAATTCACATACAGCTTTGATGCAATTTGTATTTGTATGATTTAACTTCTCATAAACTGCTTGTCTAATATAGTCACTTTCACTAATTCCCATATTTCTTGAAGCTCTCTCTATTTTTATAGATTCTTCTTCTGTAAATCTAATTGTTTTCTTTTGTATTCTTTCTTTACTTCCGTTCATTCTTCTTTTCCTTTCCATTGACACTATTTAGCAGGTAATCAACTGTCCGACATTTCTGTCTTTCAGTCAATTACCTACGGTAACCTTTATCTATTTGTTAGTAATTTTATATTTTATTACCACTTATTATCAAAAATTATTCTATTTTGTCTATTCCCTTATAACTAAATAATGGATTATTTATACAACATTATAAATAACTATATCTTGGAGGTATAACATAATGTTTCAAAATACTTACAATGATATGATAAGCATTGATGATTTATGTGAAATGCTCACAATCGGAAAAAATACTGCTTACCATCTATTAAAAACAAATCAAATAAAAGCATTTAAAATTGGTCGAATATGGAAAATTCCTAGAAATTCTGTTTCTGATTATGTAGTATCACAAACAAAAAATAATATTCCGTTTTCCAAATAAAAGCTAAACTTTTTATTATGATTTCTTAAGAAAAAGTCCTCAGAAGTATATTAAACTTCTGAGGACTTCTTACTGTAACCTTTTTGGCTATTCCATCTTAACTATAATTTTTTAATATCTCTATATATTCTGCTTGTTCTTCTTTTGGTATCTCTAATACATTCATTGTTTCCATTTCTGATAAATGCATATTTTTCATTAAATTTATAATAGAAACTAATACGCCTTGTTTTTTTCCTTGTTCTATCCCTTGTTCTATCCCTTTTTTTCTGCCTTTTTCTTCTACGCCTTTACTTAAATTACACATTTGTAATACCTCATTTGTAATTTTTGTAATATTTATATTTAAAAGCTATTTTTATCCCCTTTCATTTTTCAGCATTTCTCTATACTCTTCTTGTTCTATTTCTGATATACCTAATACATTCATAGCTTCTAATTCTGATAAATGCATATTTTTCATTAAATTTATAATAGAAACTAATACGCCTTGTTTTTTTCCTTGTTCTATCCCTTTTTTTCTGCCTTTTTCTTCTACGCCTTTACTTAAATTACACATCTCAGTTACCTCTCTTTCTAACCTTTGGGTCATCTGTATCTGAAAATCTTCTCTTAATATCTGCTTCTTTTCTTGTACATTTGTATCTGTAGATAACAAGGTATCTAATAATTTCAATACTCCATTATAATTTTTATCTTTTGATTCTCCTAAGCACAATAAAATAACAGTCATTAAATCATAATTGATTTTTTCTTGTTTTACATTTCCTATCATATTTTCTTCTGTAATTATATAACGTGTAATACTATTTTGCCATTTCTTTGGTGGAGTTGTACATACCCAAATAGAATATACTTTTTTAATTTTTTCATAATGAGAACCTTCAAACTCTGTACCATATTGAGCTGAAATCATACGACTACAATAATAAATTCCTCTTTTAATTAAGGGATAGCCAGGATAAAAATCATTTTGTGCTTCTACATTGATAATTAACTGTATTTTTTCTTTTGAATTTGGAACAAATGCTAAAAAACGAATATCATAAGTGATTGTTCCCTCTGTCATAGTTGTATCTTCTGTATTCAATCCTCGTATCATAGATGCATTTGTTTCATCTGGTAAAACAGCTACTTTACTTACTTGTGGTGTACCCTCTATATATTTTTCTGATATTTCATTGACATCATAATCTTTATATTCTTCCAAACAAGATTTCATAATCCATGCAAGAATAATTTTCTCTGAAAGCAGACATTTACAAGCCTCATCATATTTGGCTTTATCATCTGCAATTCGTATATTTTTTGCAATTGTTGTTTCTATATCCATAATATCATCTCCTATAATATAATTCTAACATACTCATATATTAGAATCCACATTATTTTTTCTCTGCTTCTTTACTTTTTACACCAATTTTTACAACATTTTTGTAAAAACAGATAAAATTTGACAACATTTGATAAAAAGAAAAAAGCTTGACAAATGCTTATTTTATTGCATTTACAAGCTCTGATAAAAACACATAAAACATATCATCTAGTAACAAGAGGTGAGTGCTAAAATTTTCTGATAATTTTTGCAAACCTTTGATTTTCAAGGGTTTGTAAGTTCTAAAATTTTTATAATATATCTTACTTAATCAATTTTATAATATCTTCTATCTTCCACTCTTTTGCTGTAAGAATTACTGCTTTATTATCAATTACTTCTTTTATAATACGCAATTCCAATTGTTGTCTATGTTGAAAATGGGTTATCATATCTTCCAATGTCCTATATCCATAACTTTTGCCATATGGAGAATCTATCAAATATTTCAACATCATTGGATACCACATTTCATTTCCCATACTATCACTACGTTCTTTTTTTATTATTGCAATACTTTCTTCTAATTTATCGCTATATAAATACAATAATAAAAAGTGTTCTTTATCAATTTTACTATATAATTCATAATAAAATGTCACAATTTCATCATCACTTAATTGATAAAATAAAATCAATTCTTCTATAATATTTTGAAAAAACGAACATTCCAATAAATAATCTGTTTCTGTAAAATTTTTATACCTTGTAAAAATAATTTCTTTAAATTCTTGTAACGTTTTTCTTCCATTATATATTTCAAATTTTTCTAATTCTTTATGAAAATTTGGAACATCTGTAATAATTTTTGTATAAGAAATTATAAAATGGTTATCTTCTTGAACTGTATTTTTTATTATTTCATCTTGTAATGTATTATACTGTTTTAAAATAGCGTCATATTCTTCTTTTGTCATCCATGTACACCATGCCAGTTCTACCGGGGAATAATCACCTTCTCTGCAAATATGTAACTGTGGCAAGACAGTAAAAATGCGATTTAACAAGGTAGATTTACCCATTCCTTGAATTCCTTCTATAAATATATTTTTCATATTTTATATTTTTCCTATTTTTAATAATATAATTCTTTTTTAATTCTTTCATCAATTTTATATTGTACTTTAACTTTATTCAATATTAAGAAAAGAATCATTTATTTCAAATGATTCTTTTCTCTTAAGATAGTATAGTTCTAATTGCCAACATCTACACTTACACCACTATTATTACTTTCTGTTACACAATCAATTGCAAGCACAACTGCAAGTGCTATGATTTCATCTTGGCTATCTTGAATATTGAGTTCATAACAATCACCCCAAGTTACCCATTCTTTATGTATCGTAACAATCGTATATCCATTTTTTTTAATCTCATAGTCATGTTCCATGAATCTGCCTTCTATACTCCAACCAAGTCCTTCTATACTATATTTAGGAAATAAAAAGGTAAATTCTTTTACAATTTCTGCAACTTGTGTACCATTTACAAAGACAAAATATTTTGGTAAAAAACTAAATACTTTTTGCTGAATAAACGCAACTTCTCTGCCAACCATATCATAAACGTGTAGTTTTTTTCCAAAGGAAAACAATTCGCCTTCTACATAATATTTGTCTTGTCCATATTCATCTTTAATTGTAAATTTATCATTCCACGAAAACACCTTTTCTTTAATATATAATTTCATACCTACATCTCCCCTCTGTTTTTTATAAAATTAGCATATTCTTTTTCTTTTCCCATGTCAATCTTTTTCAAATGATGCAAATTCTATAATTAAAATTTTTATAAAAATCCTATCTGATTCATAGTAAAAATTATATAATTATATTTTTGTATACTGCATAAGAAAAAATACACACTCTTATCTGTCTTTTTCTTTCTTTTTATATTATTTTCTGATAAAATAAACATATCGGTAGTCGTATATGTATTGGTATAAATAAGAATTGTTATATTAACATTTATCATCTAGGGCAAAAAAGGAGGATTTTCTATGGAACATTTTAACCCGTTATTAAAACACATTGACAGTCCAAAGTTTTTTACTATTGGCGAAATTATGCTGCGTTTAACACCTCCAAACTATGAAAAAATTCGTATGGCAAATACGTTTGAAGCAAGTTATGGTGGTAGTGAAGCAAACATTGCATTGGCTCTTGCAAATTTAGGAATTGACAGTACCTTTTTTAGTGTTGTTCCAAACAACAGTATTGGAAAAAGTGCAGTTCGTATGTTACGAAGCAATGATGTGCATTGTACACCTATGATTTTAAGCACACCGGAAGAAACACCTTCGCATCGTCTTGGTACTTATTATTTAGAAACCGGATATGGAATTCGTGCAAGTAAAGTAACTTATGACAGAAAACATAGTGCATTTACAGAATATGATTATAACAACATTGATTTAAACGAATTATTAGAAGGTTATGATTGGGTACATCTTAGTGGAATTACTCCGGCACTTTGTACAGGTTGTCGTAATTTAATTATTAACACTTTAAAAGTTGCAAAAGAAAAAGGGCTTACCGTTAGCTTTGATGGTAACTTTCGTAGTACGTTATGGACATGGGAAGAAGCTCGTGATTTCTGTACCGAATGTCTTCCTTATGTAGATGTCCTTATGGGAATTGAACCATATCATCTTTGGAAAGATGAAAACGACCACAGCAAAGGTGATGTAAAAGATGGTGTTCCATTACAGCCAACATATGAACAACAAGATGAAATTTTCCAAAAATTTGTAGAACGTTATCCAAACTTAAAATGTATTGCTCGTCATGTACGTTATGCACATAGTGGTAGTGAAAACAGTTTAAAAGCATTTATGTGGTACGAAGGACATACATTTGAAAGTCGCTTATTTACATTCAATATTTTAGACCGTGTCGGTGGTGGAGATGCATTTGCAAGTGGTTTAATCTATGCTATGATGAAAGATTATCGTCCAATGGATATGATAAACTTCGCAGTTGCTAGTAGTGTTATTAAA
>JAFWXB010000122.1 GCA_017523185.1 Lachnospiraceae bacterium
GAGGTTTTTAATTTATTGGAAGATTTTTTGAAAAATAATCCGCTTTTAAACGGAATGGACCCATTAAAACTACAGTTTTTAATGAATTTTGCACAAACTGAGAAACCAGCAAATATTAGTCAGGCAATGCCTTTTTTACTTGCAAATATGAATCAAGCCAAAAAACAAAATCTCAATTTTTCAAACTCGGAAATTCATTTGATTGCAGATATTCTTATCAAAGACCTTCCTGAAGCAGATAAGGCAAAAGTGAAAAAAATTATGACAATGATGGGAAAATAAAAAATATAGCAATTTGTATAAATTTTTATTTCTAATTTATACAAATTGCTATATATTGTTTATTATATCTCGTGAATAAAAATTCCACTTCTTAATTTTGGTTCAAACCATGTGGATTTTGGTGGCATCAATAAATTAGCATCTGCAACTGCAAATAATTCGCCAATGGATGTTGGATACATCGCAAATGCGACCTCACAATCTTCTGCACAACGCTTTTCTAATTCTTCTAAACCTCTAATTCCACCTACAAAATCAATACGCTTATTTATTTTTGGATTATCAATGCCCAATACAGGCTCAAGCAATAAATCCTGCAATAATGATACATCTAATGATTTTACAGGGTCATTTGGAATATCTGTTTCTTTTATGGTACATACATACCATTTTTTATGTAAATACATGGTAAACTGCCCTTTTTGAATAGGTTTTTGTGCTTTTTCCAATTCTTGCATTTCAAAAATAGTATTTACTTTTTCTAAAAATTCCACTTCAGACAAGCCATTTAAGTCTTTTACTACACGATTATAATCCATAATCATCAATTCATTATCCGGAAATAATACTGACAAAAAGTAGTTAAATTCCTCTGTTCCATTATAATTTGGATTTTCTTGTCTTCTTTTTAAGCCAACTTTTACAGCAGAAGCTGCTCTATGATGTCCATCTGCAATATAGATATGTTCCATATTTGCAAACACATTTTGAATCTGTTCTAAATAAATAGGATTATTTACCTGAAATACTCTATGACGAATCCCATCTTCCGAAGTAAAATCATAAAGTGCATTTCCTTTTCTTACTTCCTTTACAATAGCTGTAATAGTTTCCTTCTTACGATATGCAAGAAAAATCGGACCTGTTTGTGCACTACAAATATCTACATGACAAATTCTATCTTCTTCTTTTTCCGGTCTTGTATTTTCATGCTTTTTAATTACTTCATTTACATAATCATCAATAGAAGCACATGCTACAATACCTGTTTGCGTTCTGCCACACATTGTTAATTCATACAAATAATAACTTTCTGTTGTATCACATACAAATGTTCCATTTGCTTTCCATTCTTGCAACTTACTACTTGCTTTTTCATAAACTTCCCTCGCATACATATCCATATCGTCTGGAAAATTTGTTTCAGCTCTATCAATTGCCAAAAATGATTGTGGATTTTGCTTCACAACTTCTTTTGCTTCTTCGCGATTATACACATCATATGGAAGTGCTGCTACTAAATCGACCTTTTCTTTGCTTGGTCTTACACATTGAAACGGTTTAATAACTGCCATTTTCTCTATCCTTTTCTTTTTTATTTAACATAAATACAACTTCTTTTATAAAAACAAAATAATATTATGACACAAATATAACAATAATTCTGTTTTTATTGTTCTATCTTATGTTATTTTTAAAATTATAGACATACTTTTCCGTAAAAATCAAGTAAAAACAACTTTCTTTTTCATAACTGTAATTTCTTAACTTTTAATATCAATTTGATATATATAATTTTTTATACAAACGATAAACTATTATCAAAAAAAGAGCCAATCATTATATGAAAACTATAACAACTAACTCTTTTTTATTCCAATGAAATTCGCAATATTTTATCTAACGGAGAAACACTTGTACCATTTCCATCTGTTCCTTCATAATATTTCTCTGCTGCTGATTCAAAAATAACATATAACCCATCATTATAAATATCAATTTCCTCTGACCCCGGAGGCATTTCAATCACAACAGAGGGCTCATTTACTTTTGTTGTCATAGCTATTACGGAATCATATTTTCGAATATAGGAAGAATTTCTTCTGCCATAGGAACTGCTTAAATAGATTTCTCCGGTTTCACTAAATGCTACACCTTGTACTTGCGTCGGAATCGTATAGGTACTTAATGGAACAAGTTCGTCTTTTCCTTTATTATAATAATAGGCTACCATAGAAGAAGTTCTCCATTTATGATGTGTGGCAATCCATATTCTTCCATTGTGATACGTAATACAAGATGGTATATTTTTAACCTTATACACATCTACAAGATTTGTTGCATCAATCACTTCACCTTTATTTTCTTTTGCCATTAAATGAATAAAATCATAGGAGATACGCTCAATCGTCTTATTCGAAGAATTACATACCCAAACATTTTCGCCATCAAATGCAATTCCCCCCAAATGACTATCTTCGTCCATACCAAGCGTAATTAAATATTCTCCCGTTTCTATATCAAATACCATAAATTCTCCCAGACATTCGTCCTCAAAAGAATAACAGGTAATAAACACAAAATCATCTGTAAAACACATTCCCTGTGGACATTGTGCATTACTAAAAATATATTTCTGCCAAAAATCATCATATTTTGTATCGGGCATTCCCGGAATCTTAATATTTTCCACAAAAGAAAAATCCAAATCTTTCAGATGTACATTTTTTACTTTAGAACGTGTACTTGCTTTTATACTATACTTATATTTCATTACATTTCCATAATTGTCAATGGTTGCCATTTCTTCTGTTACAACAGAATTGCCCGAGGACTGTGGATAGTCCTCAGGCATATTTGATTTTGTATTTTGCAATTTTATATTAATTAATAAAATAATTACCAAAAAAATACTACAATAAATTACTTTTTTATTCTTCAATTTCAACAAGTTTATTTGCTCTTTCTTCAATCTGTTTTTTAGAAACTTCTTCCGGAGCCTGTTCATATCTTGCAAATTCATAAGAGAATGTTCCACTTCCACTTGTCATAGAACGAAGTTGTGTATTATATCCATATAATTCAAGGTTTGGAATATCTGCAACGATTTCCTGATATCCGTTTCCTAATGGATTCATACCCATAACACGACCACGTCTCTTATTCAAATCGCCCATAATATCACCTGTATATTCATCAGGAATTACAACTTTTAAGGTTGAAATCGGCTCTAATAATACAGGAGAAGCCTGCATAAAGCCTTTCTTGAATGCCTGCTGTGTTGCCACTTTAAATGCCATTTCAGAAGAATCTACCGGATGATAAGAACCATCATATAATACAGCTTTTACACCAATAACCGGATATGCTGCTAAAGGTCCTTTTTTCACGGATTCTACGATACCTTTTTCAACTGCCGGGAAGAAGTTCTTTGGAACTGCACCACCAACTACACATTGGTCAAATACATATGCACCTTCTTCACCAGATGGTTCAAATGTCATTTTAACGTGTCCATACTGTCCATGTCCACC
>JAFWXB010000123.1 GCA_017523185.1 Lachnospiraceae bacterium
ATTTTGTCCTACATTTCCATCTGCAAAAGTATACTCTGCTGTTGCTGTTACAACATCTTGATTTAATGTATTTAAAGAAATTGCTAAAGAACAATTCTTTGTTGTATCAATTGTTGTTGTTCCATCATATGTTTTTGTATAGTTTCCTGTAATGGTTGGAGTAAGTTTTGCTTTTTCTACTACAATTTCAGGACTATTTTCTGTTGCTGCACCATATGTTACTTTACAATAATATGTTCCCGGCTTTAATGCACTTGGTAAACTCTTTGTAGTTGCTCCACTAATTGCAGTTTCTGTACCATCTGCATTTTTCTGATACCATTGATAAGTAATGCCTGTACTAGCATTATTAGCAAGTTCTACTTCTACATTTACTGTGTCTGTATATCCATAAGAAATGGTTGGATTTGCTCCTGCTGTTTCCCCATTGATACTTAAAACAACAGAATCAATTGCAGAACCTACATATTTTTCTGTACTTAATACCGGACCATTTGTAAAGTTTGCACCACTTGGAGATGCAGAATTACTTACCGGATGTGACTGAATAAATGTCCAGTTTGTTCTTTCATCTACAATTGTATTTGCACCTAAGAATAACCACTCTTCGCTTTCATAGCCTGATACAGCACCACTATTTCCACCTGTCGGATCATTCCATGTAACGTCTACTGCATACCAATTGCCACCGATTTGCACATAATTCCACATATGTGCTTCGCCATTATCATTTGCACTTGATGTTGCATTTCCATCTACAAGTACACATGGAATACCTTCTTTATCACATAATACTTTAAATGCTCTTGCATAGCCTTCACAAACCGGACCGGTTGTACCGATAGAACCAAGTAAAGCACTTAAACATTCATGTGCAGAATCAGGTCCTTCTTGTCCACTAGCTACAAGTGTATTATATTGATTATTCTTTGTAAGCCAATCATTAAAGTATTCCATTTTTTTTACTGTATTATTTGCTGTAGCCATACCACTTAAAATAGTATTAATCGCACTATCTCTTGTAGCAATCCCAGATTTGATAGCACTTTCACTTTGATATTCTGTTTCACGAATATCTATTCCGGAATCTTTCAATCTTAGATAAAATGTTGCCACATATCCATTTGCTTGTGACCCACTATAAGAACACGAAATTCCACTCAATCCAGAAAGCCAAAATACTTCCGGATGGTCTCTGTCAAATGCATCAAATACATTACGTACAATAACACTTACTTCACTCATAAGTACACTCACTTCATCCGGAGAAGCTAATGTTTCACTTGTTGTAACTACAATAGGAGTAGCACTTTCTGAAAAATACTTATCTTCTATTAAAATATCGTCTACTCCATCATTATCTGCACCTTCTACCAATTTGTTATAAAGTTCAATGGCATAATCAGGTACATTAATACGGTCAATCCACTTTACATAGTTTCCATCTTTTAATGTTACAGAACTTGTTGTACCAAAAAAGCTCATACTTGGAGCAGAAGTTTCTACTGTTCCTAAGTCTATAAATTCTTCATAAACAACAACTTCATCTGTACTATTTTGAGTATTTGTATCAAATGTAGTATCTGTTCCATTTGTTGTTTGCTCATTGTTTTGTGCTCCAAAAACGGACATTGCAGATATATCTACTGTATTCACAGTTAAAATTGCGATTAATAGAAATGCAATCATACGCTTTGGATACTTTTTCCAATTTTTCATACACTCTCCTCGTTTCCTAATAATATAGGTAATTTTGTAAAACTCTTATTATTTTTACATAACTTTACCAAGTATTTTATATCGCAAAAGCACAGAACAATTTTAATAAAAATTTCTATGTGTTCTGTGCTTTTCCTTACTTTTTACTTTTATTACTTTTTATGCTACTAGCAAAATTGTAACATATAAATTACATTTTGTCAATTTTAATAATTTACAATCTGTCCAAATTCTGCTTTTAATGATGCTCCACCAACTAAGCCACCATCAATATCCGGTTTTGCAAATAATTCTGCTGCATTTTTTGCATTTACAGAACCACCATACTGAATACGAACTACTTCTGCTGTTGCTTCATCATACATTTCTTTGATACATTCACGAATTGCTGCACAAACTTCCTGAGCTTGGTCAGATGTAGCTGTTTTTCCTGTTCCAATTGCCCAAATCGGTTCATAAGCAATTACCATAGATGCTACTTGTTCTGCTGTTACACCTACTAAATCAGATTTAATCTGTAAACGAATCCAATCAATTGTTACGCCCATTTCACGCTGTTCTAAAGATTCTCCACAGCAAAGAATTGGTGTAAGACCTGTCTCAAACGCTTTTTTTACTTTTTTATTTAATAAAGCATCATCTTCTTTAAAGTAATCACGTCTTTCAGAATGTCCAAGTACAACATATTTTACACCTGCATCTACAAGCATTTCTGCTGAGATTTCACCAGTGTAAGCACCTTTGTCTTCAAAGTACATGTTTTCAGCACCTACTGCTACGTTTGTGCCTTTTACAGCC
>JAFWXB010000124.1 GCA_017523185.1 Lachnospiraceae bacterium
GAATAGCTTAAGAATGCAACTTTAGGGTCAACACCGAAAATTCTGGAACATTCTGCCGTTTCACCAGCGATTTCTACTAATTCGTCTTCTGTTGGATGAATGTTAATTGCACAGTCAGCCATTACTAATACTTCATTTTCACCGGAAGCTGCCGGACGTACAAGAATAAAGCATGAAGATACAATGCTGTTACCTGGTTTTGTTTTAATAAGCTGTAAAGCAGGACGTACAGTATCTGCTGTTGAATATGTTGCACCACCAAGTAAGGAATCTGCAACACCCATTTTTACAAGCATTGTTCCAAAGTAGTTTGCCTGTGATAAAATACCACGAGCCTGTTCCGGTGTAACATTTTTGTTTTTACGAATTTCGCAGTATTCAGCAACCATTTCTTCAAAACGGTCATATTTCAATGGGTCAATAATTTCTGCACCACGAATATTAAAACCATTGTCTTCCGCTGATTTCTGAATTTCTTCTTGGTTACCAATTAAAATCGGATGTAAGAAGTAACCTGCAAGCAAACGAGAAGCTGCTTCTAAAATACGTGGGTCACTACCTTCTGTAAAAACAATTTTCTTTGGATTTTTCTTTAAGATGTCAATCAAGTGTCCAAAACCATACATAATATATTTTCTCCTTTTTTATAATATTTTCTTCTAATCTTTATTGTATACCTGTTTTCAAATAAATACAATCTCCTAATTTGCACTAAATCAAAAACATATGAAAACTCAACAAATTTACATATTAGTTTTTGTAGATTTTTACTATATTTTTATACAAAAAATAAAGGTATCTGCTAGACTTCATTTACAAATTGTGCTATAATTTGCCAATCGCATCAATGGAGAACAATATTATGAATAAAAAAACTATTTATGGAATTTTTTTACTTTTCATTACTGCTACAGTTTGGGGCGTTGCATTTGTTGCACAAAGTGTTGGTATGGATTATATGAATGCATTTGCCTTTAATTGTCTAAGAAATATCATTGGTGTTATGGTATTACTTCCGGTATTATTTTATCGACGTTCGAAAACAAGGACACAATATAGACATAATTTAGAGTTTAATAACAATAATGCCAATCACTTAAAAAACAATATTGCTGTAAATACCAATCATAAAAAAAATAAAAGACCCTTTACCAATACAAATAACAAACAAAAAAAAGACCTTCTATTTGGTGGTTTTGTATGTGGTACTGCACTTTGCATTGCTTCTAACTTTCAACAACTTGGGATTCAATATTCTACCGTTGGAAAGTCTGCCTTTATCACCACTCTATACATTGTATTTGTACCTATTTTTGGTCTTTTTCTCAAAAAGAAAGTATCTGTTCAAACATGGATTGGTGTTATTCTTGCCATGATTGGTTTATATTTACTTTGCATGAAAGATGAAGCATTTGTACTTGGAATTGAAGATATTTATCTTTTACTTAGTGCAGTATTTTTTACATTTCAAATTATGTTTGTCGATTACTATGTCACAAAAACAGATGGTGTCGCACTTAGTATGATGCAATTTTTAGTAACTGCTATTTTATCAGGAATTTGTATGATTTTTACAGAAATTCCAAGCATTTCGGATATTATAGCTTCTGCC
>JAFWXB010000125.1 GCA_017523185.1 Lachnospiraceae bacterium
ATTGGAATTTATTTTAAAAAATGCGAAAACTACAGAACAAAAGAGATTGTCTTCCAGTCAGGATATAAAAAGCGAAGTCATTGGAACCAGAACGTTACAGAAAAAAGCATTTGAAGATATGATAATATGGGACTACGAAAATTTAATACAACAATATGAGCAAGTACAGCAGGAATATCAAGAATATAAAGAAATTCTAGTACTTGTAGGAGCAGTGCGTTGGAGTGAAACATTTTTTGATAAAATCGAACAGCAGTTTACATGGAGATTGTTTGATATTTATGGAAATACCTTAGTTCTTTCGATTGATTATACAAAAGAAGAAAAAGAAATTATTGAAATGTTAGAACACTTAGAAAAGCGACTTCGCCGGAAAAAGAACGAAAGTATTTTATTTTTTGGGTCATTGTATTTAGATAAAAAGGGACAGCTCTGTTTATATCCGATTGAATTTTTACAAATAAGAGAACATCCGATGAAAGAAAAAACGATTCTAAATCATCATTTTGAAGACGACTCCAAAGAAACGCAAGGCATAAATGTATTAGAACTCACATCTTCTCACAAAGATATGGAAGATACGTTTGAAAAAGCAGATTTAGAGAAACAATTTCAAAATAGAGTATCTTTCGATATTTTACAAGTGTTTGGACAATATCAAAAAGAAGTTTCCATGCAATTAAATGATATATTTGTAAGTGGATTGTATTCCGTTCAACCTGCTACTATAAAAGCATTACAACAACTTGCTGAAGAAGGAGAACAATTAGGTTTACATCAATTAGGAAAAGAATTGTCGAATATTGTCGCATTATTAGAAAAAAAACGACATACGATTCAATTTGACTTAAAACCACTTTTGAAAATAATTGCGTATGTAGAGAATTATTTATTTTTATATGGTAGGAAAATTGCCATGGAGAAAGCAAGGCTTACTATGAAATCAGAAATCACAGAAGTAGATGCTTAAAATCAGAACAAATGTTTTTGTCTAATAATTATTGTTTGATAGTAATAGTATTGAGAAAGAAGTTTTATAACATATAATCAATATATCGAATATAGCAAAAAATAAAAGATATAGAAGAAAGGAAAATGTATGAATCTAAGAGAAGAAAAATCACGTCTGCGAAAGATGAGAATATTACTTGCTTTAAACTTATCGGAGAAAAATGAGAAACTGGCAAAAGAATATTTAGACACCACACAACCGGAAAATGAGAAATTATTAGAAGAAGTAGAACATGAAAGTTTTACTTTTGAAAGTAACAGAAAGATTTTAGAATGTTCATTGGAACTGGAAGTAATCGTAAAAAGCAATGATACGGAATATATGAAACGCTATGCACGATTTGTAACAGCTGTGGGTGGTTCTACAGCTTTTTATGTATTGCATAAAGAAGGCAGATATATTCTTATCAATAGAAACTATTTTTCGGAATACTTAACATTAGAACAAGTGAGTGCAATTGAAGCAGAACAGCTAAATTATAAAATTTATGGTAGATATTCATTTGTAACAGAGAAAATAAATGAAAAAAATCCTGTCATTTTAAAAAACGCAATGCATTTTTGTTATGAAGATTCTGTTGGAAAACTTTTTTTAGCAGCAATTAGTTTGTTTTATACAAAACCAATACAAGCAGAAAATAAAAATGATGTAATTTGTGAAGTAGAGCAACAAGAAAAAGAAAGCAGTCTTATTGTAGAAACTTTAACATAGAATATCCAATTAGAAGAACATGAATTCAACAGAAGAAAAACAAACATTTTGTGTTATCAGGAAGAAAAAGATATACAAGAATTAGTTACATATATGATACATAGTTTTATACAAGTACTTCCTAAAATGCCACAAAACGGAACATTTTCTGAAGAAGAATTAGACATATTGAAGCAGTTTATAGAAGAATCCGAAGAAAATGCAGAACTTTCGAAATCTGTGGAAGTTATTTTGCAGGGGAAAAAATATAATGATGAGTTTATTGACCTAATAGCAAGTTGTGCATTTTTAGCAATCGAACATTCGTATCAGTTTTTAAATTGTTTGAAATTGACAATGTTAATGGATTTGGAAAATGAAATAAGTACGACTTGGTCAGCTTGTTTCTGGGTTCATGATCCGGAATGGTTTGAGAAACATTGTATTCTTTTAGAAGAAGCATTTCCGGAAAAAGTACGTCTTCGTATGGATTTATATATTGTATGGTGTATGAAATATAAACAATATTCCATAATCGAACGTTTATCAGCACATTATCCGGAAAAAATGAAAGAAGCTTTAATGAAGAATGAAAAGCAAGATGTTGTACAATTTTTAAAAGTGATAAAAAAAGGAAATCCAAAGTTTTATGAAACAATCAAAGATTCATTTGAAATAGAGTATCAGAGAAAATTAGTGCATGAATTGGTAAAAAATTGTGGAACAGGAAAAGAATTATTAGAACAATATTTGCTTGGCGAAGCAAAAGCAGACGTATTATATCCATTTCTAAAAGAATGGAGAGAACATGCTTGGTCGGTAATGGCTGGAACATGGCAGACTATGGACTTGTTAAAAAAATTGCCGGATAAACAGGTATTGCGACGTATTGCTGTTTTTACGGGATTAATTTTATATACCAGTTTTTTTAGTTTTGATATGGGTTGTCTCGTTTCAAGAAGTAAAGTAGGAATTACTTATGAAGATAAACAGGTATTAGAAGAACTGATTTCTATTTTTGCAGAAGAAGAAATTCCATTTCTCTATCAGTTGGAATTATTTGGACAATTGAGAGAAATTGGTAGTTATGAATATAAATTTGGAGCAGAAAAGAAAGATAAATTTTTCAAAAATTATCGCAAATTGATGAAGGATAACCAAGATTGGAAAGATGCAGCAGCCATAGGGGCAAAAGAAGCGAATCCACAAGGACGTTGTTTTTGTATTCGTATTTTACATCAGTTTGGACAAGAATATAAAGATGTGTTATTAGATTGTGCAAAAGACAGTTCCAAACAAGTAAAACAGCTTTTGAAGCCATTATATGAAGAACATAAAGAATGGGAATCGGAAATAAAAGCAATGCTTTCTTCCAAAAAAGCACAAGAACGTGAAATTGCAGTACAAGTACTTACAACTTGGGGAGCAGAACAGTATAGCCAAGAACTTTTAACAGCTATGGAAAAAGAAAAGAGCAAAAAAGTAAAGGAATATTTAAAAAGTGCGTTACATACTATAAAATCAATCCAAATATCGGAAAGTACAGAAGCAAATAAATTAGGACAAGGAAATAAAGACATATCTGAAGAAGTAAAAAAACAAGCACTTATAGCAGAAATTTTAAAAGGTGGCAGAAAACGTGCCGTTGCATGGGTATATGATAATGATAAAATACCATTTCCAAACGTACATACCGTAGAAGGCGTGGCAGTTTCCGAAGACTATATGAAAGCTATTTTAATTGCTTATGCTGATATGAGCAAATTAGGTATCAATGCAGATGCTGTGGAACTTGCAAAAGACTTAGATTCAAACGAATTATCGGAATATATGTTGCTTGTATGGAGCAGATGGTTAGAACTTCGTGCAGATACGAAAAAGAAATGGGTACTTTATGCAACAGCAATTCATGGTGGGGAAGCGATTATACCTGTCATTTATAAACAAATTCAAGAATGGCCAAAACATTCGCGTGGTGCAATTGCAGAAGTGGCAATAAAAGCATTAGCACTCAATGGAAGTTCTATGGCACTTTTACAAATAAATGAATTAGCCAGCAAATCAAAGTATCGTCAAGTACGAATGGCAGCAGACGATGCATTTGAATATGCAGCAGAACAATTTGGAATTACAAGAGGTGAATTAGAAGACCGTATTGTACCAAATTTTGGATTCAATCAGGATAGAGAACGTGTGTTTGATTATGGTACAAGAACATTTACAGTTTCATTGACATCAGCATTAGAACTTGTAGTAACAGACCAAAAAGGAAAACAATTAAAAAATTTACCTGCTCCGGGCAAAAAAGATGATGAAAGAAAAGCAAAAGCAGCTCATGCAGAATATAAACAATTGAAAAAGCAATTAGAAACAGTTATAAAAACGCAAAAAGTGCGTTTGGAACGAATATTTGCAACACAGCGTTTATGGCAAGCAGATAAATGGAAAGAATTATTTGTAAATAATCCAATTATGCATCAATTTGCGATTGGTTTAGTATGGGGACGTTATGAAGAAGAACAGTTGCAAGAAACATTCCGTTATATGGAAGATGGCAGTTTTAATACCGTAGATGAAGACGAATATGAATTTCCGGAAATCGGTATGATAGGGCTTGTACACCCAATTGAACTAAGCGAAGAAGACTTAGAAGCATGGAAAGAGCAGTTATCCGATTATGAAATCACACAGCCAATTTCGCAGTTGGAACGTCCGATTTATGAGCTTAGCGAAGAAGAAAAAATGCAAAAAGAACTTACCAGATATCAAGGAGAAAATGTAGCCTATTATTCTATGATGAAATTGTTAGAAATGGGCTGGAGTATGGGAGAAATTTATGATGGTGGTATAACTGATATTTTTTATCGTAGAGATGGAAAGTTTGCTGTACAATTAAATTCATTAGGATTAGCAGTTAGATATGGATATATGGATTCCTATGTTACAATAG
>JAFWXB010000015.1 GCA_017523185.1 Lachnospiraceae bacterium
CCTCATTCTTTATTAGAAATAAACTTGTTCTATATCATATTCAATTCCTTACTCTACAACTTGTGTATTCATCTCTAATTCATACCATTTCCATAATGCTTCTGTATATATTTTTTCACCATATTTTTGGTATAATTGGTTTGCCATACAAGGAACTTGATTTGTGGTATAATCTAACGCATCTATTTCTGTATGTGCACCTCCATAAATTCCCATAATATCTTCATTTTCTAAAGATTCATATTCTCTGATAAAATTTTCTGTCATCATATTCTCACGATATACAGCATTTGACATTAGAGCATCCCCTTCGGAATCGTAAAATGTTTTTCCTTGCTCTATTGCAAGTTGTGCTAATTCATATTCCTTAGAATGAATCATTCCCATTGCTCTTAAATTTGCAAGATAGCGTTTGCCAGTTGTATCATATTGATGCCCCACATCTGTTCCATGAAAAATAGTTTCGGGACATTCTTCTTTTATTTTCTGATAAAATACTTTCTTTTCTTGAATCCATGATGCACCTGATTCTTCTAATTCTTTACATAATAAATCTAATAGTGTATCATCTTCTGCTTGCATCCACATATTTAAAAACTGTGCTTTATAATAAGATGTTTCTATAAATAAATGTCTCATTCCATGGTTATTATAATAATTCTTCCATAATTCTAATTCTTTTTCGTGAATCATTGGTACTCCATGTACTTCTCCATATAAGTATATTTTTCCTGTTCCTTTTTTTCTTTCTTCTTTTATTGTACTTCCCACTTCTGTATTTGAAGCAATATTTGAAATATCATTTGAAGCACAGCTTGTAAAAAGTAATACAAGACTAATAAGAATTAAAAAAATTGATTTCCTTTGTATTTGTTTTTTCATATTGATTTTCCTTTCACTTAACTAATATGTTACATTCCAATTTTTTATATTTCATTTAAGTTCAACAAATACCTCTTTTTATATTTCACTTGTACATAACGCATGACTTTTCGGTAGTAAATCGGATTGCTTGCTCCTCCTAAAATTCCCACAATAGGAAGTCCTTGTACAAATTTCAGAAGTAACATATCCATTGCAAAAATCTCGGCTGTTTTTTCAATCTGAACTTTTAATTCTTCTTCTGATACATACAACTTTTCTAATGTTTCATTGGCAATCAGACTATCCACTTCTTTGTTATACATTTCCCAATTTTCCTTAGTAGACATAGAAGCTGACATCATATTTAAAATCAAAAGTCGTTCTGCCGGATTTTCATAATCAATTCCATAATGTGCTGCACATTCATAAATGCCTTTCATCATCATTCCAACAAATAACACAATGTCAGGCAAACCAACTCCAAGTGCACCAAGTCCAATGCCTTCTGCTGTTGTTAAAAGTATGTTGCGAACATCAGAACTTTTTGCTTGTTTATCTAATTTTCGTAATTCCTTGCGAGTTCCTTTTAATTGAATGGCATAATCTCTTACCATATGGTCTTGCTTTATTTCTTCCTTATTATATGTCTTTTCAATAATGCCTGTTCCTTTTTCAAAAATCAAATAAAATGCTTTACAAAATGCCGAATTTAATCCTTCATATACTTTTGGTGGAATTTTGCTTTCCAGTTCTTTTTTCCAAACAACTTCTTCTTTATTTTGTGCAATTTTACGCAATTTTTCTTCTTCCTTGTATACAAGTCTTAATTCTTTTTCTTTAGAAGATTCTTTTTTAAATACCATATATTATGTAATCCCTTTCACTTTTTATATATAAAACAAAAATTTTTCAAAAAACTATACTAAAATTCTTTCAAGTTTCTTTCTATAATATCATAAATTTTCTGCAAAATAATTATAATTTTCTTAAAATTTCTTTCTATTTTCTAAAAAAAATGGAACTTCAAAAAGCCCCATTTTTAAATCAAAGAAATATTCTCTATTTATTTTTCATATATTTTGTATTGATTCTATATCTACGCATTTTTTGCAGGTAATTTAAAAGAACTCTTTAATGATACAATTCGATTAAATACCGGTTGTCCTTCTACAGAATCTTTTACATCTGCACAGAAAAATCCCTGACGTACAAACTGGAAGCTATCATATGCTTTTGCTTCCATAAGTGCCGGTTCTACTACACAATTTTCTAATACCGTAAGTGAGTTTGGATTTAAGTTTAAACTTCTATCTTCATTATATACACCAAGTTCTTCATTGATTAAGTTTTCATAAAGACGAACCGTTACATTTTTGCCATATTCTGCTGATACCCAATGAATTGTGCCTTTTACCTTACGTCCGTCCGGACTGTTTCCACCACGAGAAGCAGGGTCATAAGTACAATGAATTTCTGTAATATTGCCATTTTCATCTTTTACAAAACTTTCACATTTTACAAAATAAGCATTCATCAAACGTACTTCATTCCCCGGGAACATACGGAAATATTTCTTTGGTGGTACTTCCATAAAGTCATCACGTTCAATATAAAGTTCTCTTGTAAATGGCACTTGACGTTTGCCAAGTTCCGGATTTTCTAAGTTATTATCGACGTCTAAATATTCTACTTGTCCTTCCGGATAATTATCAATAATTACTTTAATTGGGTCAAGAACAGCCATCATACGAGCACGTTTGAGTTTTAAATCTTCACGAATACAATATTCAAGCATTGCATAATCTACGGAACTGTTTGCTTTCGATACACCACAAAGTTCTACAAAGTTTTTAATAGATTCCGGTGTAAAACCACGTCTTCTTAATGCTGCAATGGAAACAAGGCGTGGGTCGTCCCAACCATCTACAATGCCATCTTCTACTAATTTTTTGATGTAACGTTTTCCTGTTACGACATTTGTAAGGTAAAGTTTTGCAAATTCAATCTGTTTTGGTGCGTCTTCCGGACCTTTTTTATAACCAAGTTCTGTTACTACCCAGTCATACAATGGTCTGTGGTCCTCAAATTCCAACGTACAAATAGAGTGTGTGATACCTTCAATTGCATCTTCAATCGGATGTGCAAAGTCATACATTGGATAAATACACCATTTATCCCCTGCACTATGATGTGTCATATGAGCAACACGATAAATAACAGGGTCTCTCATATTGATATTTGAAGATGTCATATCAATTCTGGCACGAAGAACTTTACTTCCATCTTCAAATTCACCATTTTTCATACGAATAAATAAATCTAAGTTTTCTTCAATACTTCTTGTTGAATATGGGTCTTCTTTTCCCGGTTGTGTTAATGTACCACGATATTCACGAATTTCAC
>JAFWXB010000126.1 GCA_017523185.1 Lachnospiraceae bacterium
TATTGGTATGATGGTTGTAGTAGACCCTTCTGATGTAGAAAAAACAATGGAAGCAATCAAAACAGCAGGAGATACACCTTATGTAATTGGAAAAATTACAGATGGCGAAAAAGGAGTAACATTATGTTAAAAATCGCAGTATGCGTATCCGGTGGTGGAACAAATCTTCAAGCAATTATAGATGCAATTGCAAATAAAACTATTACAAATGCAGAAATTTCTGTTGTAATTAGTAATAATAAAAATGCGTATGCATTAGAACGTGCAAAAAATCACAATATTGAAAGTATTTGTATTTCTCCGAAAGATTATGAAACACGTACAGAATTTAATGCTGATTTTCTTTGTAAATTAGATAGCTATGAAGTGGATTTAGTTGTATTGGCAGGATTTTTAGTAGTAATTCCGGAAGAAATGATTGCAAAATATCGCAATCGTATTATCAATGTCCATCCATCTCTTATTCCGGCATTCTGTGGAACAGGTTATTATGGATTAAAAGTACATGAGGGTGCGTTAGCACGAGGTGTAAAAGTAACAGGAGCAACTGTGCATTTTGTAGATGAAGGAACAGATACAGGACCGATTATTTTGCAGAAAGCTGTAGAAATACAAGCAGGAGATACACCTGAAATTTTACAACGTCGCGTTATGGAACAAGCTGAATGGCTCATTATGCCAAAAGCAATTGATTTGATTGCAAATGGAAAAGTGTCCGTAACAGATAATCAGGTTATTATTACAGAATAAATATTATAGGTTATCATGTTGTGAATGGTAAAAAGAAAGGAATATTATAGATGAAAGTTTTAATTGTAGGAAGTGGTGGGCGTGAACACGCAATCGCAACTTCTGTTGCGAAAAGTCCTAGAGTAGATAAAATTTATTGTGCACCGGGAAATGCAGGAATTGCTTCTTTAGCAGAATGTGTCAACATTGGTGCAATGGAATTTGATAAATTAGTTGCATTTGCAAAAGAAAACGAAATTGATTTTACAATTATTGGAATGGATGACCCATTAGTAGGTGGTGTTGTAGATGCATTTGAAGCAGAAGGCTTAAAAGTATTTGGACCAAGAAAAAATGCAGCAATTTTAGAAGGTTCAAAAGCATTTTCCAAAGATTTAATGAAAAAATACAATATTCCAACAGCAGCTTATGAAAACTTTACAGACCCACAAGCAGCAATTGAATATTTAAAAACAGCAAAAATGCCTATTGTATTAAAAGCAGACGGACTTGCACTTGGAAAAGGTGTACTTATTTGTAATACATTAGAAGAAGCACTTGCAGGTGTAAAAGAAATTATGGAAGACAAAAAGTTTGGAACTGCCGGAAATACAATGGTAGTAGAAGAATTTATGACAGGTCGTGAAGTTTCCGTGCTTTCTTTTGTAGATGGAAAAACAATTCAGATTATGTCTTCTGCACAAGACCACAAACGTGCAAAAGATGGCGACCAAGGTTTAAATACAGGTGGAATGGGAACATTTTCTCCAAGTCCATTCTATACAGAGGAAGTAGATGCATTTTGTCATAAATATATTTATCAGGCAACAGTTGATGCAATGGCAAAAGAAGGACGCCCATTTACAGGTGTTATTTTCTTTGGGCTTATGATTACAGAAGATGGACCAAAAGTATTAGAATACAATGCTCGTTTTGGTGACCCGGAAGCACAAGTAGTTCTTCCACGTATGAAAAACGATATTATTGATGTTATGGAAGCATGTGTAGATGGTAAACTTGATACTTTAAAACTCGAATTTGAAGATAAAGCCA
>JAFWXB010000127.1 GCA_017523185.1 Lachnospiraceae bacterium
AAAGAAAAGCATTAGAAGAAGCGAAACGAGTAACAAAAACAAATGGATTTATTTTGGTAGCGTATATTATGAATGAATTTAGTGTCATTACTTATGCGTTTAAAGAAAAGCATATCAAAGAAAGTTTAGAACAGGGTATGCTTGACGAAACATTTCATTGTACGAAGACTGCAAATCGCCTATATAGTATGGTGCGTTTGGAGGATATAGAAGAATTAAATAAGATGGTAGATTTAGAACGTGTACAGATTGTAGCTGCTGATGGAGCTGCAAATTATATACGACCGTTTTTAAATGCGTTAGATGAAGAAGAATTTAACCATTTTATTGCATATCATCTTGCAACGTGTGAGCGTCCTGACCTTATGGGAGCAAGTGGACATGTTGTAGATATTCTTCAAAAAAATAAAAGGAGTTACGTATGAGGAAAACAAAATATTTATTAACGTCTGCACTTTTCGCCTGCTTGTTATTTACAGGCTGTCAACCGACAAAACCAACAGATGTATCAAGCGTTGAAAAAAAGGAAACGCAAGATGAAGATGGAGATGTAGCGTCGGAATATTTGCAGACAGAAGAAACAGAACTTATAATAGAAACGGAGCCAGACCCCGAACCTATTATAACAACACTTACACTTACTGCAACTGGAGATTGTACCTTAGGAGTAACACAACAACATGGTTATTCTGGTTCTTTCCATGCGTATTATGACAGTTATGGAAAAGAATATTTCTTTGAGAATTTTAAAGAAGTATTTGGACAGGATGATTTGACACTTATCAATTTGGAGTGTGTACTTACTGATTCAAACAATCGTGTAGAAAAGGCTTTTAATTTAAAGGGAAAGCCGGAATATGTCGATATTATGACGGTAAGTAGTATTGAAGCTTGTTCTTTGGGCAATAATCATACAAGAGATTATGGCGAAGAAAGTTTGATTGATACAAAAGAAGTATTGGATAATGCAGGTATTGTATATGCATATAATGATATTGTATCATATTATACTTCGGATGAAGGCATTGTTGTAGGAATTGTATCTGCGAGTTTGTTATCACAAAGTGAGAAATATGAAAACTATATGTTAGAAGGTGTAAAAAAAGCTCGCAAAGAAGGTGCAGATATTGTAGTTGCTTGTTGTCATTGGGGAATTGAAAGAGAGTATTATCCAAATTCCTATCAAAAAAATATGGCACACCAGTTGATTGATGCAGGAGCAGACCTTATCATAGGAAATCATCCACATGTATTACAAGGAGTGGAAGAATATAAGGGAAAAATTATTTGTTACAGTTTGGGAAATTTCTGTTTTGGAGGCAATCGAAATCCGGCAGAGAAGAATACAATAGTATATCAACAAACATTTACTTTTATGGATGGCATTTTGCAACCGGATATTACAGCAGAAATTATTCCAAGTCGTATTAGTGGACATTCTGATTATAATGATTTTCAGCCAATGATAGCCGAAGGAACACAAGCATTGAATATTATAAATAAAATGAATGAGTATTCAAAACCGTATAGTGGTGTGTCTTTTCAGGAAGATGGAACATTAGTTATAAACACTAATACAGATTAAACTACAAATATAGAAAATAAAACGTGTAGGAATATACAAGTAAATTTTATCTTGGAACTATAATTGATAAAATACAAAAAACTGCACAAAAATATCGTTGATTTGTTTGTTACACAAAGACATTTCTTATTATAGTTAAAAATATGTCTTTCTACCATGAACAAATTTGTGCAATATTCTAAATTTATTCATTTATAGTTGGAAGTTAAAGATAATAAACTTGAATTTAGAATAACGTTTATGCAGAAAATTTGCATTACAGATACATCAAAATCAATAAAAGTAGGGGTAGTTGACAGTGAAGAAGTGGCATATTAGTAAAAAACCGGAAAAACGCGAAAGAATTGAAAGACATAGTAAAAAAAATCAATCAGTAGGGGATATGCAAGGTGCTGTATTATCTCCTTTAGATGAGGTAAACGGATATTCAATACGACCAGGATTTTATCGTATGAATGGAGCTTTTCAAACTGCAAATGGAGTAAGTTTTACGATTAATTCTCATAATGCTACAAAGTGTATTCTTTTATTATTTAAACCACAGGCAGCAGAGCCATTTGTAGAGATACCAATTCCGGAAGAATATAAAATGGGAGACACATATTCTGTTTTAGTATTTGGATTAAAAATTCAGGATTTTGAATATGCATATCGTTTTGAAGGTCCAAATCAGCCGGAAAAGGGACTTATTTTTAATCCGGATAATATTATCTTAGACCCATATGCAAGAGCTGTAACAGGGCAGTTTAAGTGGGGAGAGAAAAATCCGGGAGAAAAGCCGTTTCAATATAAAGCAAGAGTTGTAAAAAATGAGTTTGATTGGGGAGCAATTCC
>JAFWXB010000128.1 GCA_017523185.1 Lachnospiraceae bacterium
ACTTTTTCTGCTGTTGAAGCTACTGTTAACTGCAAATCACCATTATTCCAGATTTCCTGATTTGGGTTAAGAACGAATTCTCCATCCACCATACCCATCTGTGTAGTTGCACATGGGCCATCAAATGGAATATCAGAAATAGTTGTTACTAAAGCTGCACCAATCATAGCTACTAATTCTGGACGGCATTCCGGGTCAACAGACATTACCATATTGTTTAATGTAACATCATTACGATAATCTTTTGGGAATAATGGTCTCATAGGACGGTCGATAACACGAGATGTAAGAATTGCATTTTCAGATGCTTTTCCTTCACGTTTATTAAATCCTCCCGGAATTTTTCCTACGGAATACATTTTTTCTTCATATTCTACACTAAGAGGGAAGAAATCAATTCCATCACGAGGTTTGTCCGATGCTGTAGCTGTAGATAATACAGTTGTTTCTCCATATCTTAAAATTGCAGCACCATTTGCTTGTGCACAAACTCTGCCAATATCTACGCTAAGCGTTCTGCCTGCAAGCTCTAACGAATAACTTTTATACATTGCTTTTTCTCCTTTTTACCTATCTGTTCATTTTTGCAAAAGTCCGAAACTACTGAACAAATTATGAAAAAATATAACATATTACTCTAAATTGTCCAAAACACAAAGACATATTCCTAATAATAGAAGTAAATGCCTTTCTATAATAAACAAATTTAAAATATTTGTTAAATTTTCAATATTTGCACAATCATAATTTAAAACACTTTTTGATATTCATAATTTCTTCAGCGGTCTCGGTCTTCCTTTTGCATAAAAATTGGGCAGGAATTAACCCCGCCCAATTCGTGTAATTATTATTTTCTGAGTCCTAAACGCTCAATTAAAGAACGATATCTTTCAATATCAATATCCTTTAAGTAAGAAAGTAATCCACGTCTTTGACCAATCATTTTTAACATACCACGTCTTGAGTGATGGTCTTTTGGGTTAACTTTTAAATGTTCTGTTAACTCCTGGATTCTTGCTGTTAAAATTGCTACCTGTACTTCCGGTGAACCTGTGTCATTAGCTGTTCTGCCGTACTGTGCAATAATTGCCTGTTTCTTTTCTTTTGCTATCATTGTTATAGCCTCCTTATTATAATATTATCATGCCCAAAGTTCTATTTCTTTGTAAGAACATACTCAGCAGAAGGTCGGAGTGTCCATCTACCGAATATGGGCCAAATCGTACTTTCCAATTATATCACATAATATTTTAATTGTAAATAAGAAAATTTATTTTCTTATACATAAAAATTCTATTGTTTAAAACGAAGTAATCACTTACTGATTAGCTGATACACTAACCTGTAATCTAAATACCAACCGTTCCATTTAAAAATACGAATAAAGCGTAATATTCTATTTATATGTCATTTATAAAATTTTTATTCAAAGCAATGCACTAAATTAACAACTGTTTTATAAAAGCTCATATAAATCTATCAATTATAAATAAGATACTACACAAACCGGTGTGCGATAGAATGCATTTGAAATTTTAATGCCATCTCTGCTATTGCTTGCGTGAACTACTTTTCCATTTCCAATGTAAATTGCTACATGGTTAATACCTGAGCCATTTCCATAGAAGAATAAATCTCCCGGTTGTGCTTCTGAAGAACTGATTTTTGTACCATGCCCCGGTTGTGCGCGAGAAGAATGTGGCAAATAAACGCCATATTTTTGATAAATCTTCATTGTAAAGCCGGAACAATCTACACCTTTTGTAAGACTTGTACCACCCCAAACATAACGATTACCTACAAATTGCAATGCATAATTTACAAGGTCAACTCTTGTATTTGAAACACCGGAATCGTAACTTAATTCTTTTAATGTATTTGCTGTTTTTAATTTTAAAGTTGTTTCTACATAATCAGCAGAAATATAACCTTGTGCATCATCTACTTCTACTTTTAACCAACCTTCTAATTCTTCTACAACAAGAATTTCTTCGCCTTTCGATACTGTCGATAAAATAGCAGAATCTGTATTTGCTTCAGAACGTAAATTTAATACTTCTGTCTTTACTTTTGCCATAAGTTTTGCTTCCGTCTGTGCAAGTTCAAGTGCTTCTTGTCCTGTAAGAAGGTATTCTGTTTTTACATATCCTTCTACATTTCCGGAAGTAATCTTTGTCCATTCTCCTTCTGTACCAAGAATTTCACAAGCTGAATAATTTGTCATTTTACCAACAATCGAAGCATCACCACTTGCAGATTCACGCACATTTAAGTTGCCTTCTACAACTGCAAGTCCAAGATTTGTATATCCAAAAGAATCAAAGGCTACTTGTTGCAACATTTCATTTTCTAAACTTACAACATCTACATTTGTTTCCATAATTGCACTAGAAGCACCTGCATTTCCACTAAATGCAAGCCATTCAGCAGGTAATACCATTTCTCTTGCTTTATTTTCTTCTACTGTTTCTACTATGTTAATAGTTGTATTTGTATTAGTTTTATCATTTCTATTAAAATTTACAGTTGCACCTGCTAATACAATTCCTAATGCAAGTACAGATGCTGTTCCTGTAACAAATTTTCTATTACATCTTATGTCTTTTCAATCATGTTTTCCTCCATGCTATATCAAATAACCTTTGAAAAGTTTGTTTTTATTTCATCTTCAAACGATTCACAGTATAACAAGAGTTTTTTACATTGTCAACATAAAATTGTAATATTTTTGTAATATTTTATTGTTGCTCTTGATAATTTTTTACAAATGCAATATCTTCTGCCATTTGTACTTTTAATTCTTCTATTGATGCAAACTTTTTTTCCGGTCGAATATATTCTAAAAAAGATACCACGATAATTTTTCCATAGACATCTTTACAAAAATCAAGAATATATGTTTCTACACCAATTCTTCCATTATCGGATACTGTCGGTTTACAACCTACATTTGTAACACCCATGTAACTTTTCTCACCGATTAAAACACGTGTCACATATACACCATTTGGAGGAAGCAGTTTTTCTATTGGAAATTCCATGTTAATCGTCGGAATACCTATGGTTCTTCCTATTTTATTTCCATGTACTACATTACTTTTTACAAAATATTCGTATCCTAACAAATGATTTGCTTTTTTAATATTTCCTTTTGCAATTTCTTCTCTGACATAGGTACTACTGATATCTCGATTATCTTCCTGTATTTTTTTTACAACAATTGTTTTATAACCAAATTCTTTTTCTAATTGTTGTAATGTTTTATAATTTCCTGCTCTTTTATGTCCAAAACGAAAATCCGTTCCAACAACCACGCATTTCATATGAAGTGCCTTAGAAATCCAACGCACAAAATCTTCCGGTTCCATACACATAACTTCTTTTGTAAATGGACATTCTATTAAATAATCAATTCCGGAAGTTGAAAAAACATGTTCTTTTTCATCATTTGTCGTTAAAACTTTCCCTGAAACATCTTCTACTCTGTTTTTCGGTGGAATATCAAAAGTAAATACTACAGCTTGATAATTTTTTGCTTCTTTACATCTCAATAATTTACGCATCAGAAGTTCGTGCCCTCTGTGCAAACCATCAAATTTTCCTAAAGTAACAACCGATGGTTTTTCTATTTTAAAATCCAACGTGTTTTTTATATATTTCATAATGATTCCTTAAATTTACTATAATTACATTTATAACAATAACTGATATTACAC
>JAFWXB010000129.1 GCA_017523185.1 Lachnospiraceae bacterium
CCACAACTCAAAGCAGCTGGAAAGAACGCATTTATCTTAGATAGCAAAGAACTACAGGTGATTACCAAGCATTCCTTAAAGGTGAAAACCGTTATGCATCACTTGCTAAGTTCAATCCAGAAAGAGCAGCAGAATTATTTGCACAGTCTGAAGTAAACGCTAAAGAACGTTATGAACACTTAAAGAAATTAGTAACACTTTATGCTGGTGAAGAAGCTTAATTTATTCAAAATAAATTAGTTTGTTATAAATGATATATACCATAAGGAAGATGAAATATACTTCCTTATGGGTTCTAAATAAAAGTTATAAAAATAGTTCAATTTAAAACTATATAATAAAATTTTAATTATGTTATGTCCGCGGAAAAGTAGTTGTGATTTAATTCTGTATATATGCATGCAAAAAGTTCGAACGCAGAATTAGAAAATGATGAAAATTATACATAACAGATGAAAATGATATATGTAGGTTTATAGAATTTTATACAAAAAGTCACTCTCAGAATTTCTGGGAGTGGCTTTTATGCGTTTATATGGAAAAATATAGTTTTTAAGTATTGTTTATTATTTATGGAACTTATGTTATCTAAGGTTAAAATTTGCTTTTTATTGCTAAAGTTTATGAAATAATGTATAATTATAAATAATATTATAAGTATAAATTGTTTGGGGGAATAATGAAAGATAAAGAGTATTTGCGAATACAGAAATTAAAATTAAAACCGTTTGATTATGGTGTATTAGTTCTAGCATCTATAGCTATTATTTTTTTGATGATTGAGTTTGTAATATATACGAATAAGATACAAGAAAATCAAGTGGATTTAATTAGTCTTGTTATGCAAAAGATGTCAGTAAATCAAAAAATACAATTTGAAAGTTATGTAAATCAAAAAGTAGAAATTTTGCAGGCTTTAGTTACTTATCCTGATATTTATGAAATGAATGAAGAAAAACAACAAGCCTTTATTAAAAATAGGTCAGACGCATTAGGCTTTAGTCACATTTTTATTATGAATACAGACGGAACAGGGTATTATATTGAAGAAGATGTGTATCGTGAGCAAAAAGAAGAACCATTTTTTCAAGATATCATGAGCCATGATATTTTTATTACAGAACCTTTTTATAGAGATGATGGAAGTATTATTATGACAGCTTGTGTTTCTATTTATGATGAGGAAAAGGAAAAAGCAGGTGTGCTTTGTGGTGCAATTGATTTATATAGTATTCAAGAATTGATTGAAAGTAATGAAATGGTTTTACATGGAGATTGTCTGATTTTAAATGAAGCTGGGGTCTATATAACATCAAAAAATAAGAGTGATGTATATAATAAAAATTCTATTTATGACAGAAAAAATACAGATGTTTCTTTAATTAAGAATGCATTTTTAGAACAAACAGATAAATCAGGAATTATGGTAATAGATGGAGTCGATTATCAAACACATATTACATATTTAAAAAATTATCATTGGGTAATTGTACAAATTATTCCATTTCATGAAATTACAGCCCTTTATTCGTTTATGACAATACGCCAATTTGCATTATGTGTTTGTATTATTATTTTAATTCTATGTATTATTCGAATTATTTATTGTTGGAATAAGAGCAATACAAAAATATATGTAGATACCTTAACAAAATGTAATAGTCGTGCTGCTTGTTTAGATTTAATAGAATCTTTAGAAAAAAAACAAAATCATGCAATTACAATTATATATATGGACTTAAATCGTTTTAAATTTGTAAATGATACATATGGTCATGACAAAGGGGATGAATTATTGTGTATTTTTAGCGAAACTTTAGAAAAAACCTTTGGAAAAATTGGATTTGTAGGAAGAATGGGTGGAGATGAGTTTATTTCTATTTTAGTAGATACAAGTGAAATGGAAATAAAAGAAGTCTGGAAACAATTGGAAGATTTGTTAAATGAAAAAAGTCAAACATTGGATTTTCCTTATCAAATTAGTTCTTCTTATGGTTATGTTACAAGAGAAAAAGGTGAAGATACGGAATTAGAAGAAATTATGAGATGTGCAGATGAGAAAATGTATGAATATAAAGTTTTATCTAAAAAGAAAGAAACAGATAATATTAGTGCATAATGAGAAATTTGCTTAATTAAAACTATAAAATTATAGAAGTAGTTACCCACTACCAAAAGTAGTGGGTTTTTTGTGTATATTAGGATATGTGTAAGTTATAGGATTTATAACTAATTGTAATAAACAACTGCTTCTTTTTTTGTTGCCGAAAAATGAGAAATCAGATATAATATCATTTAACTGAATTAAGAAAGTTCTTATTATGAACGCGAAAATGGATTACAAATATGTAGTTATGTGTCCATTTGACAGAATGCTGTATATAGAAGTTATATAAAACAGCAAGGAAGGGAGATTTTAATTATGTATACAATGGAAGATATTCAAGCAGTTGATATGGAAGTAGCAAATGCGATTGCTGATGAATTAGACAGACAGAATAGTCATATTGAACTTATTGCTTCTGAAAACTGGGTAAGCCCTGCAGTCATGTCTGCTATGGGAAGTGTTATGACAAATAAATATGCAGAAGGTTATCCAGGAAAAAGATATTATGGTGGATGTGATTGCGTTGACGTAGTGGAAGAACTCGCAAGAGAACGTGCAAAAGAATTATATGGTTGTGAATATGTAAATGTACAGCCTCATTCCGGAGCTCAGGCAAATATGGCAGTTCAATTTGCAATTTTGTAACCGGGTGATACAGTAATGGGTATGAACTTAGACCATGGTGGACATTTAACACATGGAAGCCCTGCAAACTTTTCAGGTACATATTTTAACATTGTTCCATATGGCGTAAATGATGAAGGTTTTATTGATTATGATAAAGTAATGGAAATTGCTATGGAATGTAAACCAAAAATGATTATTGCAGGTGCTTCTGCTTATGCAAGAACAATTGATTTTAAGAAATTCCGTGAAATTGCAGATGCTTGTGGAGCAGTTCTTATGGTAGATATGGCACATATTGCAGGTCTTGTTGCAGCAGGTGTTCATCCAAGTCCGATTCCATATGCAGATGTTGTAACAACAACAACTCATAAAACATTACGCGGACCTCGTGGTGGTATGATTCTTTGCAATCAGGAAGTAGCAGATAAATATAACTTTAATAAAGCTGTTTTCCCAGGAATTCAAGGTGGACCACTTATGCATGTAATTGCTGCAAAAGCTGTATGTTTTAAAGAAGCATTAGCACCGGAATTTAAAGAATATCAGCAACGTGTTGTTGATAATGCACAGGCATTATGTAAAGGTCTTATGAATCGTGGTATTAAGATTGTTTCCGGTGGTACAGACAATCACTTAATGTTAGTAGATTTAACAAATTATGAATTAACAGGAAAAGCAGTAGAAAAACTTTTAGATTCCGTAAATATTACATGTAATAAAAATACAATTCCAAATGACCCAAAATCTCCATTTGTAACAAGTGGTATTCGTCTTGGAACTCCGGCTATTACTTCTCGTGGTATGAATACAGAAGATATGGATAAAGTTGCAGAAGCAATCGCTATGATGATTAAAGAAGGCGAAGCAGCAGCTGATAAAGCTCGTGCGATTGTGAAAGAATTAACAGATAAATATCCATTAAAATAATATAAATTTGCTTTTATAAAGTATCAATAAAAAATAGTAAAGTATGTAATTAGTTGATTTAAGTACATAAAAGACTCCCAACAAGATGATAGATTGTTGGGAGTTTTTATGTGTATGACTTTTCTTTGTAGTTTACAAAGAAATTGGAAAATGTTAAAATAAAGAATAATAATGAAAAAGGTACTTTTTTTAGAACTTTGCTTCTAATAAGGAAAATGTATAATATAGACGCATGTATGCTATATGTAACAGCGTTTGGTTTAATTTTATTTTTATAATACAATGGAGGAATTGCTATGGCAGGATTTCTATTGAACCTTGCAAAATATATGTTAGATACAACTGGAACAAATACAACAGGAGAGGCAATGGAACAAACAGAACTGGAAAAGCAAATATCAAATATAAATGATATACAAAAATTAAATGA
>JAFWXB010000130.1 GCA_017523185.1 Lachnospiraceae bacterium
AGAACAAGATAGTATGCTTGCTGCGTATGAGTATGATTGGACAGATGATTATAAACGTATTTTTACAGAGCAACCAAGATATGCATATGCATTTTTACACGCAGCAATAAAAGAATGTCAGCTTATTTTTGATTGGCATAATGACATGGAGAAGAAGTTAAAAAATATTGCAGACTTTGTATTAAAACAATATGAAGAATATCAAGAAATATGTGCAAGTTATGGATTTGTTTTAAAAGATGTAACAGCTGTAACGGAATTACAACAATTGTATCTTCCGGAATCTGTAACGGATTGGGAAAAAGAATATTTAAAAGAATTGTTTGAACAACCGGAAAAGGCAGTTGCATACTTTTTTGGAAAGAAACAAGCTCTTTGCCTTGGAGAAATTTTAAGGCTTGCAGAATTTATGCAACGTATGATAAAAGATATTGAGGTTATCTCTGAATTTTTACAAAAATCAAAAGAGTATCTCATTTGCGAAGGAGATGACCTTTTAGAACTATGGTATGATTTATCATTAAAGATGGCATATAAAAATCAAGATGTAATTGTTGTAAAAGTAAGAGTATATGAATTACAGCAATTTATTATGAATACCAGACTTTATGAGAAACAAGAAGTAGATTTGCGTTTCCGTTATTATAATGGAATGGATTTCCCAAAATATGTTTTAACGCATCCATTGGATTTGGAAAAACATGATGAAGATGGAGATTTAGCAGGGGAAGTGGCAGAACTCATGTCACCGGAGCAAGTGCTTGCAACAGATATTACGTCTTATATTATGGAATATGCCGGATTTGGAAAAGAAGAAATTGTAAATTGTAAAAAGTTATTAAAGACTTATGGGGAAGTTGCAGAATTATCAGAAATTCCACCGGAAGGACAAAAAGCTCGTAAAGAATTAACAAATCTGTTTTATGACATTTATGAAAAAGCATTTTTTAGAGCTGTAAAAGCCAATACAATTCCAATGATAATGGAATTATTTTTTCAATTTGGTGTGTTAGATGTAAATTTAGCAGGTAAAAATAATGTAAGAGAATTGATAAGTGTTGTAGAAAAATTGCGAAAACCACAAAAAACGCAACAAGAACGTGAACAAGCAGGTGAAAATTTTGCACGAGTTTACAGTATCTATCAATGGCTTCGCAGTATTTATAATGGCGAAAAAGAACCATCTAAAAATGAATTTGATGTAGATTATGCAGGGGATTTATTAGAACAACGCAAAAATCAAACAATTACAAAAGCTGAGGAAAACGAATTGAAACATAATCAGGAGAAAAAAGTCGAATTTGAATTACGCAATATGTTCCAATCAAATAATCGTACTACCTATGGAAGAATTACCTCATTTTGTCCAATTTTACATAAAAAAGAGTTTATCCGTCCGGTAGAGCAGATGTTTATTTCCTTGGAAAAAGCAAATGAAGTAATTAATGAAATTCGCAAAACAGATTATTCATGTTTTTACAGGGAAATAATGTTTGTTGCTCCAAAACATGGAATTGACCATACACAAATTATGAAAGAAGTAATGCCGGAAATAATTCTAATGCCAAATGTAGGTAATCGTGCTATGATGTGGCAGGAAACTTCAGGAGTAAAACGAGATACACCGGCAAGATTTACATTTCCGATATTAACAGTGGGTGATTTCAACCAAATGATGTTAGAAACAATTGGAAGATACCGTTGGGAAATTTGTCGTAAAGTAATGGGTGTTCGTTGGAATGATATTCGAGAAAAATCATTAACTTCTGAATTTTATGATTATGTACAGTTTTATCGAAAAAATAGTGAACTTAGTTCAGGAGCAAAAGAAAAATTAAAATCTGACTTAGTCCATGCAAAAAATAATTACCGAGAAGTATTTGTTATGGATTATATGAGTTGGATGAAGTATGAAGCACAAGGGAATTTCCGTTTGAATAAAGTGTCAAGAAGAATTATTGCACAACACGTACCATTCCCGAAAGCAATTCGTGCAAAATTAAGCGATAACCCAATGTATAAGGAGTTATTTGCAAAAAGTGATATTTTACGAAAACATAAAAAAGACAAAGAGAAATTGTTATTTGACCGTTATTTAAGTGCAGGTGGAAAACTCACGGCAGAATTGGAGGCACATTTACAATTTTATGATATGTAAATACATATTATTTATAAAATAAAGAAGAAAATGGAGTGATTATATGGCAGTAAAGAATTTTGTTAGCAACTATGCAGCTCATAAACAAGCATTATGTTTTAAAAATGACACAATATCCGATGAATTATTCAGTCAGTATGGTGTAAATCGAGGACTTCGTGATATTAACGGAAAAGGTGTTTTAACAGGACTTACAAATATTTCAAAAGTAATTTCTTTTAAAAAACAAAATGGTGTAGAAGTTCCTTGTGATGGTGAATTGTGGTATCGTGGATATAGAGTTAAAACATTAATTGATGCTTTAGGAGAAGATGAATTTGGTTTTGAAAAAACAGCATATTTGCTTTTGTTTGGTGAACTTCCATCGAAAGAAGAATTAAATGAATTTGCAGATGTACTTGGAAAATGCAGAAGATTACCAACCAATTTTACCAGAGACGTTATTATGAAGGCACCATCAAAAGATATTATGAATTCCATGACAAGAAGTATTTTAACATTGGCATCTTATGATGAAAAAACTTCCGTCGCTACAGTAGAAAACAGTATTCGTCAATGTATCCAGTTGATTGCAACGTTCCCACTTTTAGCAGTATATGGATATCATGCCTATAATCATTATGAGAATGATAATAGTATGTATATTCACAGACCGGACCCAACGCTTTCTACAGCAGAAAACTTTTTAAAAATGCTTCGTCCGGATAATACTTATACACAATTAGAAGCAAAAGTTCTTGATGTTGCGTTAATGCTTCATATGGAACATGGTGGCGGTAATAACTCAACATTTACAACTCGTGTAGTTACTTCTGCAGGAACAGATACTTATTCAGCAATTGCAGCAGCAATGTCTTCTTTAAAAGGACCAAAACATGGTGGTGCAAATATTAAAGTAATGGAAATGATGGACGATATTCGCACCAATGTAAAAGATTGGGAAGACCGTGATGAAGTAAAAGCATATCTTGCACAAATGTTAGATGGACAGGTATTTGATGGAAAAGGTTTGATTTATGGTATGGGTCATGCGATTTATTCTTTATCAGACCCTCGTGAACGTGTGTTCCGTTCCTATGTAGAAGAACTTGCAGTTGAAAAACATCAGGAAAAACAGATGAATCTTTACAGTTTAATTGAAGAACTTGCACCGGAACTTATTGCAGAAAAACGTCATATTTTCAAAGGGGTAAGTCCAAACGTAGACTTTTATAGTGGATTTGTATATGAAATGCTTGGAATTCCGGTAGAATTATATACACCACTTTTTGCAATTGCACGTATTGTAGGTTGGAGTGCACATCGTGTAGAAGAAATGATAGGTATGAACAAAATTATCCGTCCTGCATATCAAAGTGTAATGGATGAATTAGAGTAGAATGACATTGGAGTAAGTAGTTATTCATTCAGATTACATTTAGGAGGAAATTTTTTATGGGGAAAAAAGAAAAAAAGTTTAAATATGCAAATAAACAGGAACAATTAATTCGTGCAAATCGTTTTTTAGCAGTTGGTTATAGTATCTATTATGTGTATATTATGGGGATTATTGTGCTTTCTTATTTAAGAGGAGAGCATAGTTTTAAATTTATGTTGGGCATCTGTGGCGTTTCTGCATTTTGTGCGATTGGAGTGTGGCTTGGTTATCGTAGCAAAAAAGAATCTATCAAATTGCGTAGTTTTGCCTTAATTGGTGCAAGTATTGTTGGTTGGATGATGTGTTATAATTACAATCAGGAATTTATACGTTTGGTAGTTGTTTATCCGATTATTTCTTGTATGTTGTTTTTTGATGTGAAATATACAATAAAAACATCTATTATTTATCTTACATCTTTATTATCTGTTAATTTTGTACAGATTGTATTAGAGCAACGCTATAATGACTATGAACTAACAAATCAATTATATGTTACAAGCTCTGTTTTTTTATTGCTTGCATTAGTATGTTTAACCACAAATGTAGCATCTATGTTTAATCGACATTCGATTGGACAAGCAGAAGCAGACAAACAACTTCAGACAGATATTTTAAAAGATGTCATTGCAGTTGCAGAAGAAGTTCGTACAGGTACGGAAAATACTATGGAAATTGTAAGAAATGTATATAATTCTTCTGATATTGTAAATGGTGCTATGAAAGATATTTCAGAAAGTACACAAACAACTGCAGGAAATATACAAACGCAAACAGAAATGACACAAAATATTCAATCTTCAATACAAATAACGATTCAACATTCCGAAAATATGGTGCGTATGGCACAACATTCGGATGAGTTAAATCAAGAAAATTTAAAATTGATGGAAACATTAAAACGCCAATCAGAATTTATTGCAGATACAAATCATGATGTGGCATCCGTTATGCATGAATTGCAAGAATGTACAAATGCAGTAAAGGGAATTGCAGATACGATTTTTTCTATTTCTAATCAGACAAATTTACTTGCATTAAATGCTTCTATTGAAAGTGCAAGAGCAGGTGAAGCAGGTCGTGGATTTGCAGTTGTTGCAGATGAAATTCGACAATTGGCAGAAAAAACACGTCAGGAAACAGAAAATATTGCAACGCTTTTAGGAAAACTTTCCCAAAACGCTACACAAGCTGTAGAAGCTGTAAATCGTTCTGTGGATGCATCTAATAAAGAAGATGAGATGATTGCGAAAGTATCAGAAAGTTTTGAAGCAATCAATGAAAATGTAAATGGTTTAATTACAGAAATTGAAAGTATTGATGGTATGCTTACAAGTCTTTCCGAAGCAAATAATCAGATTGTAGAAAATATTACATATGTATCTGCAACAACGGAAGAAGTAACAGCATCTTCCGTACAAGCAGCGAATATGTCAATGGAAAATTTACATAATGCTGAAAAAGCAAAGAATGAATTAAAAAATGTATTGCGTGTTTCTCATGAATTAGACAAATATATGCAACAGGAATAAAATAATATAAGATTACAAAGTAAATTTGTAGACATAAAAGTTCTATATAGTAGATGCAAGGTGGCTATGTAAATAGCAAACTCAAACTTCTTATAGAAGTCACCACTTCTGCAAGTGGCCGTAATACATAAATAGATAAGCATATATAGAAAGTAGGAATAACTATGGAATTTAAAAAAGTCGAAAAAGGTGTATGTGCTGCACAGGGATTTTTAGCAAATGGATTAAACTGTGGTTTAAATCCAAATCCAAATAAAAATGACCTTGGACTTATTGTATCGGAAGTGGTATGTGATACAGCAGCTGTATATACACAAAATAAAGTAAAAGGTGCTCCAATTTATGTAACAAAAGAGCATTTGAAAAAAACAACCGGAAAATCAAAAGCTGTTATTGTAAACAGTAAAAATGCCAATACTTGTAATGCAGATGGTGTAGAAAAAGCAAAGAAAATGTGTGAACTTGCAGCAGAAGCATTAGGAATTGAAGCAGAAGATGTGATAGTAGCATCTACAGGCGTTATTGGTCAGATTTTACCAATAGAACCTATTGAAAATCATATCAAAGCATTAGCAGAAGGACTTTCCCATGATGGAAATGAAAAAGCAGCAACAGCAATTATGACAACCGATACAGTAAAAAAAGAATATGCAGTTTCTTTTACATTAGATGGAAAAGAATGTGTGGTTGGTGGTATGGCAAAAGGAAGTGGCATGATTCATCCAAATATGGCTACTACATTAAATTTTGTGACAACAGATGTTAATATCGCACCGAAAATGCTTCAAAAAGCATTAGATGAAATCGTAAAAGTAACTTATAATTGTCTTAGTGTAGATGGTGATACATCTACAAATGATATGTTAAGTGTAATGGCAAATGGACTGGCTGGAAATACAAGAATTGAAACAGAAAATGAAGATTTTGTAATTTTTAAATCAGCATTATATGAAGTATTGATGCATCTTACAAAAATGCTTGCAAAAGACGGAGAAGGTGCAAGTAAATTGTTAGAATGTACTTGTAAAGGCTCACCTGATTTAGATACAGCAATTATTGTCGCAAAAAGTGTTATTTGTTCTCCATTATTCAAATGTGCAATGTTTGGCGAGGATGCAAACTGGGGACGTGTCCTTTGTGCGATTGGTTATGCAAATGCCGAATTTGATATTAACAAAGTTGATGTTTCTCTTGCCTCTGAAAGAGGAAATGTAGATGTTTGCAAAAATGGTTCAGGAATTCCATTTTCTGAAGAAATTGCAAAAGAAGTGCTTGGAGCAGATGAAATTTATATTAATATTGATTTACATCAAGGCGAAACAGAAGCTAAAGCATGGGGCTGTGACTTAACATATGACTATGTAAAAATCAATGGGGATTATCGTTCATAAGTTTATTTGGTATTAGAATGATTTTTATTATATGTAATCATCTGTATGAAGTAAATCATAAATAAATAACTTAAGGAAAAGCAGATAGAAAGTATCTGCTTTTCTGCAATTTGATAAAATAAAATCATTATTATAATAATAGAACATATAATATTTTTTATATAGAAAGAAAGTTTTAAAATTTTGTTTTTCAACAAAATAATATGAGTATTTCACTTTGGCGAACTCATATGAAAATAATTTGTATTATAATTAATAAATGATAGATAGTAAAATATGAAAATTACGGAGAATAGAAAAATGGCAAAAAAAATCGGTTTTATCGGTTGTGGAAATATGGGAACTGCTATGATTGCAGGAATGTTAGAATCCGGTAAAGTAGAAAAAATAAATATGATAGCTTCAAGTCCTGTTGGTTCTGACAGAACAAGAATGGAAGAAATTTATGGAATTACTGCAACAGCAGATAACAAAGAAGTTGCAACGTTTGCAGATATTATTTTTTTAGCAGTAAAACCACAATATTATGAAGAAGTTTTAACAGAAATTAAGGAAAGTTTAACAGAAGAAAAAATTCTCGTTTCAATTACACCAGGGAAAACACTTGCTTGGTTGGAAGAAATGGCAGGAAAACCTCGTAAAGTCATAAGAACCATGCCAAACACTCCGGC
>JAFWXB010000131.1 GCA_017523185.1 Lachnospiraceae bacterium
ATGATGCAACCATCTAAGTATATAGGTCGGGCAAAAGAGCAAACAGAAGCATTTTTAGAGAAAGATATTCGACCAATCTTAGAAGTAAATAAAGATTTACTTGGAATGTCAGCAGAAATTTCTGTATAAATAATTAGGGGAAAATATAGAAAGGTAGTCAATATGGTAAAAGCAGTCGTTGGTGCAAATTGGGGAGATGAAGGAAAAGGGAAAATTACGGATATGTTAGCAAAAACAGCTGATTATATTGTACGGTTTCAAGGAGGTGCAAATGCAGGTCATACAATCGTAAATAAGTATGGAAAATTTGCCCTTCATACATTACCATCAGGTGTATTTTATGAGCATACTACAAGTGTTATTGGAAATGGTGTAGCGTTAAATATTCCAATTCTTTTTCAAGAAATTCAGTCTATTGTAGAAAAAGGTGTACCTATGCCAAAAATTTTAGTTTCGGATAGAGCACAAATTGTCATGCCCTATCATATTTTATTTGATAAATATGAAGAAGAACGTTTAGGAAAAAAATCCTTTGGTTCAACAAAATCGGGGATTGCTCCTTTTTATTCGGATAAATATGCAAAAATTGGATTTCAGGTAAGTGAATTATTTGATAAAGAAAGTTTAGAAGAAAAAGTACAAAGAATTGTAGAACAAAAAAATGTTATATTAGAGCATTTATATCAAAAACCATTGTTAGAGGCAAATGAATTGTTACAAACACTTTTGACATATAGAGACATGGTAGCTCCTTATGTAGCAGATGTATCAAAAATATTAGAAAAAGCAATCAAAGAGAACAAAACCATTTTATTGGAAGGGCAACTTGGAACATTAAAAGACCCTGACCATGGCATTTATCCAATGGTAACATCATCTTCGACACTTGCTTCTTATGGAGCAATTGGAGCAGGGATTCCACCTTATGAAATCAAACAGGTCATTACAGTTTGTAAAGCATATTCTTCTGCAGTTGGAGCAGGGGCATTTGTTAGCGAAATTTTTGGACGAGAAGCAGAAGAATTGAGAAAACGTGGTGGTGATGGAGGAGAATATGGAGCAACTACAGGTCGACCACGCAGAATGGGGTGGTTTGATTGTGTTGCTTCGAAGTATGGCTGTCGTATGCAAGGAACAACCGACGTGGCATTTACTGTTTTAGATGTTTTAGGATATTTAGAAAAAATTCCGGTTTGTGTAGCATATGAAATAGATGGAAAAGTAACAACTGATTTTCCGGTAACACATTTATTAGAAAAAGCAAAACCAATCTTTAAAGTGCTATCCGGTTGGAAGTGCGATATTAGAGGCATCAAAGAATATGAACAACTTCCAGAAAATTGTCGTAACTATATTGAATTTATAGAAGAACAAATTGGATATCCAATTACAATGATATCGAATGGACCAAAGAGAGAGGATATTATTTATCGAAAATAAAGTATTTTTAAATTTGGAAATGAAGAATGATTTGTTATGAGTAAGTAGTCAAAGCAAATTGCGAATATGCATTTTATAGTAAGAGATTATCATTAGATTATAGTTAAAAATAAAAATCATATTAAGTAAAAATCCATTTGCAAAGTAAAGTTTGTATGGATTTTTACTTAATTATAGGTTTTATAGCTTATATTATAGAATAAGTATTTATAAGTATCTGTTTCTTATATTTTAAGAATTTAGTATATTGAAACATCTGTAAAAATATATTAAAATTGCGTACAGAAAGCACCTATGACAGGGTGGTTGCCTTCCTTTTACCGAATATTCGGAATACATAAGAGGGAGGTGATGCAAATGACAGATTATGAAATCATTATGATTTTTCTAGGGATATTAGGTTTACCTATTTCCTCTTGTACGCTGTTACTTGTATTACTTACTTTTCTTAATAAGAAAGATAAGTAAAAAAATGCCTATCCTGTCTCACCCACAGGATAGGCGATGTCCATAGGGGACATAAAAACCTACTAGGAGCATCCACCTTTGGAGTGGGTGCTTTCTTTGATTACAATATATCATCTTTTTATGGAAAATTCAAGATATTTTTATTTTATATGGAAAATTCAAGATATTTTCATTTTATATGATGTATTCTGAATGTTTTATGTATTTGAAGTGGGAAACTTATTTAATTTCTTAAAATACTTAATAAAAGTTATATAGAAAACGATAGAACTATTGTATAAAAGTTATATTTTAATAATCAAATCCGTATTTTCTATATATTTTTAGCAATTTGTCGAACTTATGTTAAAATAAATTTAAAAAAGAAGATAAATTAATTTTCAGAAAGAAAGGAAGTTGTAAAATTGGATATAAATAAATCAATGTGCAAGAAAAAATTAAATATTTATGAAATTATGCATATGGAGAAAATTGTAGCAAAGGTATCATCAAATGGGAAAGCAAAAATTTTAGAAGAACAGTTTATGCCATATGATTTATTTTTAGAGGAAGAAGATGAAAATGATATTGATATTTTAATTAATAATTTACAAGTCTTTTATCATTGGTGTGCTTCGAGAGTTTTATCATTAGATAGAAAATATGCAAAAGAAATCTTAAATAGTATTGGTGTGGCACAAGCAGTTACAGATAGAGATAGGGCGAATATTTCGTTATCCTATCATTGTGTTTCATTGACGGATGTGTATTGGGTAAAAAATTCAGAAGAAACCATTACTTTTTCAGAATTAAATTTATATGATAATCCGTTAAATAGGGCAATTGTAGAACTTTCTCTAAAGGGACATCAAATGACAGTAACAAATAAAGAATTGGCTCAAGATTTATCTACAAAAGGCTATTTTCCAAAAGCATGGATTCGAGAAGAAAACGGATTTAAATTACTAAAAGATGGTAGTGAAGATATTGTTAAAAAAGAATTATTAGCAAGTGAAATTTGCCAATGTTTTGATATTCCTCAAGTAAAATATATGGAATATATGTATGATGGGGAATTAGTTACACAAAGTGAAATTGTAACATCCAAAGATATTTCTATGGTATCAAAATTTGCATTTGATATTTATGCTTGTAATCACGATTTAGATACACTTGAAATTTGTAAAAATCTTGATGCAATCACATATTATGGTATGAATATTTTGGATTACTTAACGGGAAATACAGATCGTCATCCGGAAAATTGGGGCTTTTTAGTAGACAATAAAACGAATCAATATATTTCTCTATATCCATTAATGGATTTTAATCAATGTTTTTTATCTTATGATGATTTAGAAGGAGCAAGATGTCAGACTGTTTTGCCTAGAAATTTATCACAGAGAGAAGCTGCAATTGAAGCTGTAAAAGAAATTGGTTTAAGACAAATATATGAAATGGATATGAGTAAATTTGGAGTTTTGCAACAAGAAGCAGAGATGTTTCAAAAGAGATTAAATGAGTTAAAGAAATATGAAAAAAGCAGAAATATTTGAAAAGAAATTGAATGAAAGATATTCTTTTGCAGTATCCTTAATTTTTACAGGAGGATTTTTAAATGGATACTCTTTTATTTTGCATGGTGGTGTATTAGCAGCAGCACAAACGAGTAATTTTTTGCAATTTGCTTATTATATGTCAGAAAGACAATGGAAAAGAGCATTTTCTCATTTTATTCCCATTATTTGCTTTTGTGTAGCTATTTTTTTAACAAAATATGCATTAGATACTTTTTGTAAACAAAATGATAAAATATGGAAATTGTGGATATTGTGTGTTCAAATTGGAATATTCTTTTTGATTGGTTTTTTACATAAATATTTGTCTAATATTATAGTAAATTCATTGATTGCATTTTGTACAGCGATGCAATATTGTGGATTTCGCACATTTGGCACAAATAGTCCATATGCTACGATTTTTTGTACAGGAAATATGCGTTCTTTGATGGATAATGTATATGATGCAATTATAAAAAAAGACAAAAAAAGTCAAGAAAATGTAAAAGGATATTTACTGATATTGGGAGGATTTTTTTTAGGGGTTATATGTTGTAATTATTTATCTAAAATAGTAGGTGGATATGCGATTTGGTTGGTATGCATAGTATTGGGAATGAATTGTGTGAGAATAGTGTGGTATAGAAATAGATAACTATAAATGAGCAAATATAGAAACTTGCACAAAAATATAATATTTTTCTCTGTTTTAAAAAGAAAATTATGCATTTTCTTTGTAAATTTCTTTGTATAACAGAAAGATTTGTGTAATATTTTAAATTTGCTCAATTATAGTAGATAATTTAATTTGTTTCATGATAGTATTGTATACGAGAAATATTTATTGATATAGTAATTATATAAATAAATTTTTTATGATATTTACAGTATTAGTAGTAAATGGAAGAAAAGTTATAATTGTAGATATGGATGCATTTAGATATAAATGAGCAATGTTAAAATTAAAAAAGGAGATAAGATTTGTAATGAAAGATGAAAATGCTATATTACATAATCTATTTAGGCGTGTAATGTCTAAATATGGTAAAATATTAAAAGAGGTAAAAGATAAAAATGATTATCAAAATGATTTTCGAGATATAATTTATAAAGATATTCCGAATACAATAAGAGATATTTGTAGTATTGAAACACCATATAAAGTAGTTGGAAGTTATGGAAAAGGGCGTTGGACAGATGTACCTTGGATTGCAATTTTTGATGAAAGAATTACTACATCAGCAAGGAAAGGGGTATATATAGTATATCTTTTTAATAAAGATACACAAGAACTTTTTTTGACATTAAATCAGGGGGTAACAGAGTTAGCACAAAATGGAATTACTGGAGAAGATGATATACTTACATTTAAATCAATATCTAAGATAAAGAATAAAGAAACCGAA
>JAFWXB010000016.1 GCA_017523185.1 Lachnospiraceae bacterium
ATACGCTTTGTCAATGTTGTTATTAGCACTTTATTGTGTTTTGCTGTTTCTTTATTGACTTCTCCAATCAAATCGTCAATCTGTCCTTCTACCGGTCGAACAGAAATTTCTGGGTCTAAAAGTCCTGTCGGTCGAATAATCTGTTCTACACGCAAAAGTTCATGCTCTGCTTCATAACTGCTTGGTGTTGCAGATACAAAAAGCATTTGGTCAATTTTGCCTTCAAATTCCTCAAAATTAAGTGGTCGATTATCTAATGCTGACGGTAAACGGAATCCATATTCTACAAGCGTACTTTTTCTGGAACGGTCACCTGCATACATTCCACGCACTTGTGGAATCGTAATGTGAGATTCATCTACAATAATTAAAAATTCTTCCGGAAAATAATCAATTAAAGTATCCGGCATTGCTCCTTCCGGTTTTCCTGCTAAATGTCTGGAATAGTTTTCAATTCCACTACAAAAACCTGTTTCTTTTAACATTTCTATATCAAAATTGGTACGTTCTGAAATTCGCTGTGCCTCAATCAGTTTATCTTCTCCTTTAAAAAACTTTACACGCTCTTTAAGCTCTGCTTCTATATTATCACACGCTTTAAAAATTTTATCCATTGGCACAACATAATGTGAGGCTGGAAAAATAGCAACATGTTGTAATATACATTTTATATTTCCGGTTAATACATCAATTTCTGCAATTCGGTCAATTTCATCTCCAAAAAATTCTACACGAATTGCCGTATCTGAATTATTCGCCGGAAAAATCTCTATCACATCTCCATGCACACGAAAACTTCCTCGTTTAAAATCCATTTCATTACGTAAATATTGAATATCAATTAACTGATGAATCACTTCATCTCTATCCATTTCCATTCCCGGACGAAGCGAAACCATCATATTCATATAATCATCAGGACTTCCTATCCCATAAATACAAGAAACAGAAGCTACAATAATCACATCTTTTCGTTCTGCCATGGCAGCAGTTGCTGATAAACGCAATTTATCAATTTCATCATTGATTGCAGAATCTTTTGCAATATAAGTATCCGAAGATGGAACATATGCTTCCGGCTGATAATAGTCATAATACGACACAAAATATTCGACTGCATTTTCTGGAAAAAATTCTTTCATTTCCCCATAAAGCTGTCCTGCTAATGTCTTATTATGCGAAATAATGAGTGTTGGTTTATTTAACTTGGCAATTACATTTGCCATTGTAAATGTCTTTCCCGAACCTGTAACACCAAGCAATGTTTGAAATTGATTACCTTCTTTAAAACCTTTGACAAGGGCTTCTATTGCTTGGGGCTGGTCACCGGTTGGTTGGTATTCGGAATGTAAAATGAATTTATCCATATAATATCTACTTCTTTCTTTTTTCTTAGTATCCACAATTGTTATAAATTTCATTATAACAAACTATAAAAATAAAGTACAGCATTTTTCGAACTTTTGTTCTAATTATTATAAATAGTATCTTATGTTATTTGCACAAAAAAGGATTCTCCTGCGAGAACCCTTTCCACTATATTTTATTAAAAGAACATAAAACAATCCATCATTCCTACTACTACAGATATTGTTACTAAAATACTTGCAATTTTAAATTTATTTTCTTTTTTAGAGAATGTCTGGATTAATAAAGCTACAATACTTAAAGCACCTAATATCCAACCGAATAAATTTTCAATATCGAATATAGAATAAATTCCTTGTGCGTTACACCAAGCTACTACAATTCCCCAAACAGAAAGGAAATAAAAGAATCCTTTTTTCACCTTTTCATTTTTTACTAAGTGCATAAGCACTACCCCTGCTACGCTGATAAAACTCATCACGAAAAATGTAATTACTAAAGCTCCTAAACTATCTAACATATTTGTTACCTCTCTTTCTTTATTTTGTATTTGTTTTCTGTTCCTTTGATGAGTTTATCTTACAGGAAATTTATAAAGAAATTTACAATAAAATTCTAAAGAATTCTAAAGATATATATTATTTATACCCCATTTCTACTTCATAGTTTGAAATTAACTCTGCATTTTTTCTTTCATAATCATTTAAGACATCTTCCGAAAAATTATCTGGTGATATAATTCCACTATACCAATCTTGCGAATCAAAATACGCTTGTAATGTTTCATCAGCAAACTTTCTTCCATGTCGTGCATAGATTTCATTTCTCGCAAGTCGTAATTCCGCTTTACTTAAATGTCTGATATCTGATTTTGTTAAATATCTGGAATTACTATCAGGAAGCAGATATTGTTGAGCTATATCATCATTATTAAAATTTTCTTGATTTTCATAATTCTCCTGATTATTTTCATCTGTATACTGATTTTCATTATTATTATCATCTTCATCTTTTACAGATGATTTGTCATCACTAAATGTATTTTGCATCCATTCCATTAAGTCTTCATTACTTGTTGTTGAATTACCTGTTTCTGCTTTTTTTTGAATAATTCCCATGACAAAACAACACGCTATACTCACTATTATAAAAATTATAGCAAATGGTATAACAGATGGTTTTTTTATTGTAATAGTATCGTTCCATTATGTTTTTCTTGTCGTTTCTGATTTAAATTCCATATTTTCTTGAACATCTATGAGTGATTCTCCACATTGTGTACAATAAGTACCTTGTTCTTTCTGTTTCTTACATTTTGGACATATTTTCATCTGAATATATTTTCTCCTTATCTAACATACTGCAAAGATACACCTATTTACCACTTTTTATTAATAAAAGAATATACTATAAAATCCAATAAAACTATATTAATTCTTATCTGTTCGAAATCGCCCAACTTGATTGTATTATTTTTTGTTGCTTTAATAAATTATTTTCTAATTCTTCTAATGGTTTTAAATGGACTTTGCTTGCAAATTCTTTAAATAATTTTCGTTCCTTTTGTACTTCTCTATACAAAACAACAATAATATCAAACCATTCGTTATGTGCCTTTATTGTATAACGTTTTTCTTGTTCTGTTACCATACTATGAGCTAACTTTTCACGTCTTACAGCAGTAATCCCCCTATATATAAATACATCTAATGTTAATCGACACCATTGCTCCATTAAATTTTGATAACTATCTTCAATCTCTCGTTTTTGCCTTAATATTTCTTTATTTTCTGTTGTAATTTCATCTGAATGTTCTTTCCAATAACGATGTGTTGCTTGTGCTTTTTTGAAAAATTGATTTTGCTCTGCAATTAAATCTTCTTTCTTTTTTTCAAATTTTTCTTTCATAATTTTTGCACTTTGCAACATATTATAATGATAAATCGGATTACATAACGCCGATTCTAACAGTTTTTCATCATCAATAAAGGCATCTCCTTTAAATTCAGGAATTTGCATTTCAAATGGCTTTAACAAGTCTTCATAACTTACAAGAGAACATCCTGGTAAAAAGATACCCATACGTTCCATCTGTACGCCATCTGCTGACATGGTTGCACCTAGCAATTCTCTTTCATCTTGCGAAGTCAAACGGAATCCAAATTTTAAAGAAGTATTTTTTACAACTTCCGGTGCCATAGCCGTTGGCAATTGGTCTGCAATTACAATTCCTTGTCCTAATGCTCGAACTTCTGCTAACATTTTTGTAATTAATGCAGTAGCAGAAATTTTAGGGTCTAAATTACCTGCTGTTTGTACACTTGTATTTGCAATTAAATTGTGAGCTTCCTCTAAAAAAATAACATGTCTTGGTTTTCCTCCACAATTTTCAGGGCGATATACTTGGATATCTAAATTTTCTCGAATCAATGTCATTAACATAAGCATTAAAAAGTTCGATGGTCCTGTTCCTAAAGATGCCAATTCAATGACAGCACTTTTTTGTAACCATTCTTCCGGAAGAAATGTAGAATGTTTTACATCAAAAATATCTCCCATTTCTCTTGCTAAAAGAGAGCCAATTCTTACTTGTAAAATAGATTGTAAATTACTTCTTACTTCTCCTGCATACTTATACTTATCGAACAATCGTTCTATTTGCGTATATAACATACGCATCGTCGGATATTCTAAATCTCCTGAATTTATCATACCCGGAAGCCATAACAATGCTTCATAACAAGATTGAATTCCTTCTGCTAATAACATTGGCATTGGTGGGTCAAGTTGAAATGCTCCATTAAAAACATCTAATAAACGATTGATATGGTCAGCTAATTTCATTCCTTTTGGAAATTCAAATGGATTAATATGTAATGGAAACATACTATTTGCACATGGAGAAAATAAAGAAATCTCTTTCATTCCCTCTAATGTTGTAAGAACTCGATATTCTTTTTTTGCCGGTTCTAAAATTAAAATAGGTATTCCTGCTTTGTACATTTCAGATGCTAAATACATCATAGCATTTGTTTTTCCACTTCCCGGCATACCTGCTAAAAATGCATGTTTGGATAATTTATTCCATGGAAAATAAATTTCATGGTTCTCTTTATCTTTTCCAATCATCATGCCTATTTGCTTCGGTGGTACTGTCTCTTTTGACATTTCAATTGTTTCGCCTGGAAATAATACAGGAAAAATTGCAAATGGAACCATTTCTTCTAATGTCATTAAATGAGGTAAATATGCTAAATTTTGTGGCGAAGTCAGGTCACTCCAATAAAGAAATCCATTCGTTGTTGCGTCAAAAACAGTTCCATTCAAACGCTCTGCATATAATGTATGCGTTCCTGTCAACAAGGCTTCACTTGCTGCTGCATCTAAAATTTGTTTTGCTAATGCTTCTGTTTCCCCCAACACTTGAATATTCATTAAAAAATGAGGTGACATTATAATGTTATCCATCAAATCTTCATAAAAATCTAAAGCTTTTTTTGCATTTTCATCTTTGCCACCACTTGATACAGAAGTTGAACTTGTTTTTACTTTAAAGGAATTTAATTCTCGCAAATGTGGCAAAATATAGGTCAAGCTTTTTTCTAATGTTTCACAATAATCGACCGGAAATATATCTACACAATATGCACAATGCGAATTTGTCGCTTCCATAAGTCTTAACATGGTATACAATCTGGCATTTTTGTTCATTTCCCATTCACTTGATGTATAAAATATCTCATTTTCATTAAAAGAAGATTGTATAAATCGTTCTTTTTTCATTAAATTTACTTGCCAAGGATACTTATAATTTGTTAATGCTTGTTAATCTGTAATATATAATTGTTCATAATAAGGGGCTAAAATAGATGATTTCATAATTTGTTGCACACATTCTATGGCGTCTTGTGTATCTGCATCAAATCGAATCACAAGCCTTAATCGTTGCCCTACTGGCATTTCAGGATTAAACTCATAAATAAAATGGATACTTCCATCAAACAATTTTCCCCATTGATTGAGTTGTCTCCAAAATGATTGATGTTGCACTAATACTCCCGCAGGCCCTGTTTCAGATAAAGACGCATATTTATTTAAAGAAAAATCCGGTGCAGTATCTAATACATAATAACAACATTCCATAACTTCACCTTTATTATCCTAACATATCCTCAAGTTGTTCATTATAGCGGTCTTCTGCATCCTCCAT
>JAFWXB010000017.1 GCA_017523185.1 Lachnospiraceae bacterium
AGAAGAAGGCGTAGAAACTATCTTCGGTTATCCTGGAGGAACAGTTACTGATTTATTTGACGAACTGTATAAGCAAGATACTATCAAAGTGGTATTGCCAAGACATGAACAAGGCTTAATCCATGAAGCAGAAGGTTATGCGAAATCCACAGGAAAAGTAGGGGTATGTCTTGTTACAAGTGGACCGGGAGCGACAAATATTGTCACAGGTTTAGCAGATGCACATTATGATAATATACCGTTGGTATGTTTTACAGGACAAGTACCACGCAATTTAATAGGAAATGATGCATTTCAGGAAGTAGATATTGTTGGTATTACAAGCAGTATTACAAAATATAGTGTAACGGTACGCAATCGTGATGATTTAGGAAAAATTATCAAAATGGCATTTCATATTGCTCGTACCGGAAAACCGGGACCTGTTCTTGTAGATATTCCAAAAGATATTCAAACATCTGCAGGTTCTCCAATATATCCGACTTATGTAGATATTCGTGGATATAAACCATGTAATAGTGTTCATGTAGGACAATTAAAGAAAGCATATAAATTATTAAAAGGTGCAAAAAAACCACTTATTTTAGCAGGTGGTGGTATTAATATTTCTAGAGCAAATGATTTATTATTACAATTTGCAGAAAAAGCAAATATTCCGGTTGTTACAACGATTATGGGAAAAGGGGCTATTCCAAGTACGCATGAGCTTTATATAGGAAATAGTGGAATGCATGGAAAATATGCAGCAAATAAAGCAGTTAGTGAATGTGATGTACTGTTTTCCATTGGAACACGTTTTAATGACCGTATTACAGGGGACTTAAATGAATTTGCACCAAAAGCAAAAATTGTACATATTGACGTAGATACGGCAGCAATTTCACGAAATGTAGTTGTAGATGTACCCGTTGTATCGGATGCCAAACTTGCAATTGAAAAATTGATTGAATGGGCAGAACCAAAGAAAACAAAGAGTTGGTTAGAAGAAATTGCACAATGGGAAGCAGAAAATCCCTTAGAAATGCGTCGTGATAGAGGAATGACACCACAGATGATTATGGAACATATTAATAAAAACTTCCAAGATGCGATTTATATTACAGACGTAGGACAACATCAGATGTGGGCAACGCAATATTTGGAAATTGGACCACAAAATCAATTAATTACATCAGGTGGACTTGGAACAATGGGATTTGGATTCCCAGCATCTATTGGTGCAAAAATTGCAAATCCGGATAGAGAAATTATATGTATTTCCGGAGATGGTGGTATGCAAATGAACATTCAGGAAATGGCAACTGCTGTAGTAGAAGGAGCAAATGTCATTGTTTGTGTATTAAATAATTATTATCTTGGTATGGTACGTCAAATGCAACAATTATTCTATGGAAAACGCTATATGGCAACTTGTTTAAGAAAACGAGCAACTTGCCCGACAAACTGTAAAGGACCTAATCCGGCGTGTCCACCATATACACCTGATTTTGTAAAACTTGCAGAAAGCTATGGAGCATATGGTATTCGTGTAGAAAAAGAAGAAGATATTGATGCAGCATTTGCAAAAGCAAAAGAAAATAAAAATGCACCAACGATTATTGAATTTATGATTTCCACAGATGAAATTGTACTCCCAATGGTAAAAGGTGGAAATCCAATGAGCGAAATGATTTTAAAATAGGAGGGAAAAGAAATGCAAGCAATGAAAAACAGATGGATTGCACTTTATGTAGAAAACGAAGTAGGTGTACTTGCAAAAGTTGCAGGACTTTTCTCAGGAAAATCCTATAACCTTCAATCACTTACTGTAGGAACAACGGAAGACAAAACCGTATCACGAATGACAATCTGTGTCATGAGTGATGATATTACATTTGAACAAATCAAAAAGCAGTTAAATCGTATGGTAGAAGTTATTAAAGTAATTGATTTAACAGATGTACCGGTACATATGAAAGAAATTTTATATGCAAAAGTATTTAATATTACACCGGAACAACGCAATGAAGTATTCCAAATTGCACAGGTATTTAAAGTAGAAGTAGCTGATATGGGCGTAGATAGTGTTTTACTCGAATGTAAATTAACAGAACGCAGAATCAACGAATTAATTGCACTTTTAAAAGCAAGATTTAAACGAATCTCCATTGTACGAGGTGGAGCAGTAGCAATAGAATCTATTAGTACAGGGGCAAGATAATAGAAAACCTCCAAAAATCAGAAATGGTTTTTGGAGGTTTTTTAAAAGAATAATAGAGTATTTTTGTTGATGAACTATCAGATTGTGTCAAAAATCAGAAAAAATTTTGCACTCTCTTTATCTGTTGCTATTATCTTGCCATTATCTCAATAATTTCCCCTACATACATAGTATGCATATCATTATCCTTATAAAATGTATCCATAATATGATTATCTGTAAATGTTTCTTTTGGCATTGGAACTGCTGCCATTTTTTTGCAAAGAATTACAAGATTTGCTTCGTCAGGATATGGGATACTGTGACGAAAAGCAGGTGTTAAATTACTTTCTTTAAATTTATCTTCTGTTCTTCCGGAATGACTTCCACAATAAGAAAGGGCATCGTGGTATTGTTTGTCGAAGAAAGAGAGTGAGAAAAAATCACCATTATCGACAAATTCTTTTGTATATCTGGAATCACGAATAAAGATATAAACAACATTTTTATTCCAGATAACACCAACACCACCCCAACTTACAGTCATAGTGTTATAATGTTTTTTGTTTCCGGCTGTTACCAAAGCCCATTCTTTTCCGAGTTTTGTAAAAGGGTTCATTTCCAACATCTCAATTGGATATGGTTGAAATGTATGCATAGTAATACCTCACTTTAAAAAATTATTTGTAATGATAAAAAGAAACTTATTATATTTATGTAAAAGCATTAAGATAAATGTCAAATAAAAAGAAACTTTCTTTTCTATCATTATAAAATATTATATCAAAAAACAGTTCCATTATGCAATTTTTTTCATACAATAGGAAAAAGATAATCTATAAAGGAATGTTATGCAACAACATACAAAACATACAAAAGAATTATCATCACAAAAAGATTTAAAAATGTTACAAGATTCCATAGATGAAGGTACACTTCGTATTCGTGTAACTTCAAAATCAGCCAGTTTGCCGGTAGAAAATGCCAAGATTGTAGTTTCTTATACGGGAGGTCCACAAGATGTAATAGAAGAATTACAAACCGATAATTCCGGAAATGCACAGGAAATTACACTTCGTACACCACCAATTGAATATTCCATGCAACCAAATGAACGTCAGCCTTATGCAGAATATACCATAGAAGTTTCGGCAGAAGGATATCGTCCTGTGGTAATTTCAGGAATTGAAGTGATGTCAAATCAATTATCACAACAGAAAGTAGAATTAGAAGCGTTAGATGCACCTGTTCCAAGAGAGGATAATCTTGTGATTGGACCACATACGTTATATGCAGAATATCCACCGAAAATACCGGAAGAAGAAGTAAAAACAGTTACGGATACAGGGGAAATCGTACTTAGCAGAGTTGTGATTCCCGAATATATTATTGTACATGATGGACCACCTTCCGATATGAGTGCAAGAAATTACTATGTACGATATAGAGATTATATTAAAAATGTAGCTTCTAGTGAAATTTATGCCACATGGCCGGATTCTACCATTCGTGCAAATGTATTGGCAATTATGTCATTTACCTTAAATCGTGTCTATACGGAGTGGTAGCGAAGCACATAGTTTTTATATATTTATAGTGTTTTATGTTAATTTATGTTTTATATGTTTTGGAATAAAAGAATATTGAGAAGTTAAATAGTAGATAAGAAGTTAGAGAGTTTTAGATATTTAACAGCAAACGTACACTTTATATAGAAAAGGCATCACTAAGGATGCCTAAAATATTATTTACGTTCTGAAATAAATTGCTTTACTAAACGTTCTACATTATCTAAACAAGCACCACAAGCAGTTCCGGCACCAGTTGCATCTTGTACTTCTTCTAATGTAGTTGCACCGGCATCTACGGCATCTTTAATCATACCATTTGTTACACTATAACAGTTACACACAATTTTATCCATATCCATGATATACACCACCTTTCTAAGATAGCATATACAAATTTAAAAAAAATATACAAAATCAGATAGGCTATTTATTCAATTTAAGAAAATATTAAATAATTTTAAACTTATGTTTATTGTATTTCTTTTCTAAATATGACAAAATTTGTATGTGTTTAGAGAATATATAATTGCTCGAACATAAGTTTTGTAAAGAAAGGAGTTTTAAAATGCTGGAAACCTTACATTTAACCAAAGTGTATAAAACAAAAGGTGGGGCAGATGTTAAAGCATTAGATGATGTTTCTATTCAGTTTCCGGAAAAAGGTATGGTTTTTCTGCTTGGAAAGAGTGGAAGTGGAAAATCTACCTTATTAAACGTATGTGGTGGACTGGATTCTCCTACAAGTGGAGAAATTATTGTAAAAGGCAGAAGTAGTCAAAAGTTTAGTCAAAGTGATTTTGACAGTTATCGAAATACCTTTATTGGATTTATTTTTCAAGAGTACAATATTTTAGAGGAATTTACGATTGAAGACAATATTGCTCTTGCATTGGAATTGCAAGGAAAACCAAAAGATAAAATTGCGATTGGAGCACTTTTAGAGCAAGTGGATTTGACAGGATATGCGAAACGCAAGCCAAATACGCTTTCAGGAGGGCAAAAACAGCGTATTGCAATTGCTCGTGCTTTGATAAAATCACCGGAAATTATTATGGCAGATGAGCCGACAGGGGCATTAGATTCGGCAACCGGAAAACAAGTTTTTGATACTTTAAAAAAGTTATCAAAAGACAAACTTGTTATTGTGGTATCGCACGATAGAGATTTTGCAGAACAGTATGCAGACCGTATTATTGAATTAAAAGATGGAAAAATTATTTCTGATGTAACAAAGACACAAGAAAAACAACAAGCTATTACAGAACATATGAGTATTGTAGGTGATACTTTATGTATTAAGAAAGGAACAGAGCTTACACAACAAGATTTTGAAGAAATTAA
>JAFWXB010000132.1 GCA_017523185.1 Lachnospiraceae bacterium
GTCCAATTATTAGATAAAACTAGAAAAATCAATAAACTTCTTCACAATAACAATTCATCAAAGGTTGTATTTAATGATATTTGTGAGGTGCTTACAGGGATTTTAGAATCGGATATTCTTGTTATCAGTAAAAAAGGCAAAGTTTTAGGTTCAAGTGTATGTAAAGGTGTAGATGTTATCAAAGAGTTAATCGTAGATGAAGTTGGAGGATTTATAGACCCACTTCTAAATGAACGTCTGCTTGGTATTTTATCTACAAAAGAAAATGTCAATTTAGAAACATTGGGTTTTCGTGATGAAGAACGTAAATATCGTGCAATTATTACACCAATTGATATTGCAGGAGAACGTTTAGGAACATTATTTGAATATCGAAGTGATAAAGAATATGATATTGATGATATTATTCTGACCGAATATGGTACAACAGTAGTAGGATTAGAAATGATGCGTTCTGTGAATGAAGAAAATGCAGAAGAAGCAAGAAAAATTCAGATTGTAAAATCTGCAATCAGTACATTATCTTTTTCAGAATTAGAAGCGATTATTCATATTTTTGAGGAACTAGAAGGAGATGAAGGAATTTTAGTTGCTAGTCGTATTGCAGACAGAGTAGGAATTACACGTTCTGTGATTGTAAATGCACTTCGTAAATTTGAAAGTGCAGGTGTTATTGAGTCGCGTTCATCAGGAATGAAAGGTACTTACATTAAAATTGTAAATGATGTAGTATTTGAAGAATTAGAGAAATTAAAGAAAAATCATAAATAATGCCCTGTTTTGGGAAGCAAGATAAAAGGACTTACTCGTTATTTGGCAAGTCCTTTTTTTGCATAAATTTAAGAAGAAAATTTTGGAAAAAATGTGGAAAAGTATTGAAAAATTGGTCATATAAAGTATAAAATAAAATTTTCCAAAATATGTATTAGAAAATTTTAATAAAATAAAGAAAAGTAAAATCTATGTAAAATACCTTTTTTTCAAAAAATAAAAAAGCCCTCTTGTTTTTTAAAATGAAAGGGTTATAATAGGTACAGTAATGTTTAAAATTAGGTATAATGCGGAGGTGTGTGTTATGATATCATCAAGTGCGTTTAGTTATATTAATATCTTAGATAAAGCAGCAGATGCAAGTTGGACAAGGGAAAGTTTAATTGCAAATAATATTGCAAATGTCGATACACCTGGCTATAAAAGACAAGATATTGATTTTCAGTCAGCACTCAAAAATGAATTAGGAAGATACAAGTATACGAGTTTAGATGCAAAAGTAGAACGTGCAGATTTAAGACGATTAAATCCGGAAATTTATACAGATGCACCTGGTTATTCTTATAGATTAGATGAAAATAATGTAGATATTGATACAGAACAAGTAGAATTGGCATCAGAACAAATTAAGTATCAAGCACTTACTACAAGTATTACATCGGAATTTGAACGTATTAGAACTGTTTTAAGATAATAAGACTTGTGGAAAGGGGAATTAAAATGTCATTATTTCAATCATTTAATATTAGTGCGTCAGGTATGACGGCACAACGTTTTCGTACAGACATTATTGCTGAAAATATTGCAAATATAAATACGACAAGAACAGAAGATGGTGGTCCATATCGTCGTAAAATTGTGACTTTTGGAGAAAAAGATGTAACGGCATTTAGTCAGATTTATTCTGCTTCAAAAAATGCAGCCGTAGGAAATGGGGTAAAAGTAACTTCTGTAAAAGAAGATACAGAAACTGATTTTATTATGGAATATGACCCGGCTAATCCGGATGCAGATGAAAATGGATATGTATCTTATCCAAATGTAAATACAGTAACAGAAATGACGAATTTAATTGATGCAACTCGTGCATATGAGGCCAATACAACTGCGTTTAATGCAAGCAAAGCTATGGCACAAACGGGATTGTCAATTGGACAATAAAATAAATAAGAGGTGTACAACATGGATATTACAAGTTTATCGGGTATTTCAACCAATTATTTGGATACATATTCATCTTTATCTAAAACATCAGAAACAGAAAGTACGCAGAGTTTTGATTCTATTTTGAATTCTATGCTTGATGCCGTAAATGAAACAAATGATTTACAAAATCTTGCAGAGTCTGCTGAAATTCAGTTTGCATTAGGTGAATCAGATAATACACACGATTTATTGATTGCTCAAACAAAAGCAACAGTAGCATTACAGTATACAGTAGCTGTAAGAGATAAATTATTAGATGCATATAGAGAAATTATGCAAATGCAGATATAATAAGATGAGGAGATAAAAGATGCCGGAACAAGTGAAAAAAATATTGGAACGAGTTCTTGAATGGTGGAAGAAGTTTAATAACAAACAACGTGCAGTTATTTTAAGTGCAGTTGGCGTAGTGGTAATTGCACTTGTGATTTTGTGCGTAGTTATGACAAATCCAGCCATGATAGTTTTATATACCTGTTCAGATTATGCAGAAGCTGCAAAAGTTAAGGAAGTTTTTGATGCAGATGGTACGATTAAATATGAACAAACAAGTGATGGATTGACGTTTTCCGTACCGGCAAAAGATGAAGCAGCAGCAGCAATGCTTTTAGGAACAAATGAGTTTCCTGCAAAAACATATGATATTTCAATTAACAAATGGAAGTTTTACGCAGAC
>JAFWXB010000133.1 GCA_017523185.1 Lachnospiraceae bacterium
AGAAAATATTATGTAAATTTGCTGGTGGTTCAACAGTTTATCATTTAGATAATCCATCCCTAGCACGAATACTCATAAATCAATATTGTGCATTAGGACTTATAAATGTCGAATCTACTGGACTCAGTTTAACTGCTCTTGGAAAGAAAGTGCAAAACGATATTACACTTATAAAAAAATAAGATACTTATTCTCGGCATCCAATATTGATAACAGTCTGGCCAATTAGACGGCGTGAAATTTTTTAAGAAACATATAAATTCTTTTTCTTCAACGCTCTTTAGGTAAAAATGACCATACAAAAGTTTATCTACTCTCGTATGGTCATTTCTCTTATATTAAATATTCAAATTTATTTCTCTCTATTTTAAATCAACACCATACACTTACAACTACTCTTTCCAATATTCTTTCACTTCATCTTCCACAACATCTTTTGACATGGAATACCTAGCGGCTATTTTTTCAACTACTTCCTTAAAAGAACAACCTACTTCCTGATATACTTCTACCATAGCTCGAATAGCAATGCCAATATCATGAACTCTCATAATTTCTTCTTTATCATACAACTGCATCATAATATCTACAACCTCGCTCTCCTTTATTATAATCTACTGTCATTTGCGTATGCAATAAATTTATACAAAACAAATTTATTTATCTGTCATATTTTTCTGTTTTCTCTGATTCATCTTTTCCTGCAAGGAATCAAACTCCCTCTGTTTTAATTCATTTGTAACTGTAGTATAAATGTCCATCGTCGTACTAAAGTCAGCATGACCGAGCACACTCTGAACTACTTTTAAATTCACCCCTGCCTCTACCAAACGAGTTGTATATGTATGTCTTAACGAATGACAGCTAAATGGTGGAAGTAAAACCTTTGGATTTTTATCTTTATCCAACTGCCAATCATTATAATCTCGAATAATGCGTCGAAGTGCTTTATTCAATGTTCCCTGATGCTGAACCTTACCCATACGATTTAAAAAGATAAAATCACTTACTCCATCAATGGTATCCACGCATTTAATTTTGTTATATTCTTGATATGCCTTTTCCATTAACAGTGCTTCTTTTACTTCTTCTAACATAGGAATGGTTCTTTTCCCTGCTTCTGTTTTTGGTTCATACACGTTAAAATAACAACCTTGGTCATTTGCATGATTATAGTAAACAAGTGTTCGATTTACACTTATCATACCGTTCTCCAAATCTATATCATCCCAAGTAAGCCCTGTAACTTCACCTACACGCATTCCTGTATTAATCATAGTTACAAAGATAGGATACCAATGATGATAAACAGTATCTTCTCTTTTTAAGAAATCAATAAATAAATCCTGTTCTGCTATCGTTAAAGCACGTTTATGTGTTCTGCCAAAGTTATGAGCCTGCTTTAATTCTTTTAAGGCATTATCTGAAATATTATTTCTGATATATCCATCCTCAACAGCCACTTCAATTACCTGATGCAAACAACTGTGTATATTATCCACAGTATTAATCTTAAGATTACGCTCATCTACAAGCATATTGTAAAAATTTCTAATATCTGAACATTTCATCTTTTTTATCTGCATACTACCAATGCTAGGTCTGACGAATTGGTTATACATATAGCAATAATTCTGTAATGTATTATCTTGTAATCCTCTTTTTAATTTTCTCCAAATCTCAAATACCTCATCCAATGTGATGTTATTTCCATCATCTCGAAGTCCGTCCAATCTGTCTTTTGTTAATTTATCTTCTTTTTCTCGTAATTCTGTCAATGATTTTGCAGTCACACTATGTCGCTTTCCTTTTCTGTCAGTATAGAAAAACTGATAATATCCATCACTTCTTTCAATTTCACCTGTCTTTAACAGACGTTTCTTGCTATCATATCGCTTTAATATTTTATAAATTAAGAAGATATCCTTTAGAATTTTTTCAAACACTCTCATCATAACCATAGAAAAGGTAGAATTCTACTTTTAAATTTCTACAATAAACACTATCGCCCAATTAACTATCTATCTTGCCAACCTTGATAATCATGCTGAATAATATAAATGAGCAAATACAAAATAATGCACAAATTTGTTTATCATAAAAAACATTTTCGTTTTAAAATTTCATTTTTCTTTATGTGACAAATAAATTCACATTATTTTTGTGCAATTTTCAATATTTGCTCATTTATAGTTTTAATACTTAAATTCAAATGAATTAAGAGTTTTACTTTTTCATATAACCATTATTTAACATTTCTTCAAATGCTTGTTCAGAAACCGGCTTTGAGTAAAAATATCCTTGCGCTACATAAGCACCAATTTCTTCCATCAAACGCACATCTTTCTTCGTTTCCACACCTTCACAAATCACCTGTGTATCTAATTCTTCGGATAAGGTTACGATACCACGCATGATTTTTACCTGACGTTCCGGATATTCATGATTTAAGAAGAAAGAACGATCCATTTTTACTACGCTGGCCGGAATCTGTTCAAATACACCAAGCGAAGAATACCCTGTACCAAAATCATCAATCGACAAATGAATATCTTTTTCTTTTAATTGCTCAAAGGTTTCTTTTAAAATATCCTGATTTACTTCTCCCATAATCAAAGATTCCGTTACCTCTACCTCAATCAGTTCTTTAGAAATTTTATATTCATGTAAGATATTTTCAAAATGTTCTACAAATCCAGATTTCATAAAATGCATTCTGGAAAAGTTACAGGAAATTGGTACTACTGACTGTCCATTATCTATGCGTCTTCGTAATAACTTACATGCCGTTTCAAATACAAAGAAATCCACTTCTGTAATTTTTCCTGTCTGTTCATAATATGGCACAAAATAATATGGTGCACGAATAATACCATTTTCCGTAGGGTCTTTGAATCGTACCAATGCTTCTGCACCTACAATTCTGCCATCACGGATATCCACTTTAGGTTGGTAAAAGGCTACGAAATCTTTATTTATATTGACATCTTCTAATAATTTTTCCCTATCATGACGCTCTTTTAATAAAATCTTTAAAGAATCGTCGTATATCTTGATAGAATCCCCTTCTTTAAAATCAATAAATTCCAATGCCTGCTTTGCATAATCCACAGCCACTCGGAGATCCACTTCATGATTTAAGATAAAATATACACCTATCTGCAAATGCATATGGTCACTAGTTTCATTCTGAATACGACGCTCAATGGAAGTAATCAACTTCTGTAATCTAGCATAAACAACTCTTTCATCCTGATACGTTAAGAGTAATACAAAATGGTCACCTTGATTTCTTGCACAGATTTCCATTTTCGTATCTACAAATGAACGTATTTCATCTACAACAATCTGTAGCAATCGCTCCCCTGTATTCCACCCGTAAATAATATTATAACTTCGGAATTTCGAAAGATTTAAATAAGCAATCACATATTTCTGTTTTCTATCTGCTAAAATTTTACGTTTTCCCCAATAAGTAAAATAATTCATATTCCAAATATCAAGTTTGGTATCTTTATACATAAGTTGCTGAATCTTTCTACTGTCAGAAAGCATATGTACGATTACAAAAATAATAATTCCCATAACCACGAACATGATTGGAATAATTATCAAACTGTTATTTCTGATAAAATCCGTAATATTCATAAGAGGATAACTATTTTCTTTGAGCATATATTCATTAATCATTTTGGAGTCAATCTCTGCTATCGTTTTCTGCAGAACGCTCGAAAGGATATTCTCATTACTTGAAACCGCGATAGAAATCGAATATGCTCCACTTAATACACTCTTTATTTCCAGATTTCCATACTTAAACTCTGTACGCAGTAAATGCTCTGCCAGATATCCATCACATAAAACTGCATCCACATCACCCTCTGCTAAGGTATCAATACACAACTGCTGATAATCATAAGTAGAAACTTCTACATTATCTGACAAAATCACTGACGATGCTTGTTCTTCTAAAAACGTGACGGTAGCCAAACTCTGAATCTTATCAATTTCTTTATTTTTTTCCATAACAAGCACCAACGGCACCTGTGTATAATCACAAATAGATTTTAATCCATATTCTTTTAAAATCACTTCACGATCTGTGGAATACGCAAAAATATCAATTTCTCCATTCTGCAATGCGATTCTTGCTTCCTGACGACTACTCAAAAGTTTATATTCCAGATTCAATCCGGTAATACTTAAACTACTTTCTAACAGTTCTCTAGTCAATCCCTTAAACTGTCCATCTTCTTCATAAGAAAATGGATAAAAATTATCCAAATAGCCAACAACCAATGTTTCTTTTTGAGTTAAGTAATTCTTTTCTTCAGTTGTTAAAAGTACAGCTTTATCAAACTTGTCATAATAAAACTGATTCATCAGCTCCGTTTCCAGTTTCGGCCGGTTCATTTTTAGGTCTACAATAGCCTGATTCAACTCATTGATAACCTCTTCATTTCCGTCATAAGTGATGTAGTAAAATGGACGAGGTGCAAAACGCCCTATCAAACGCTGACCCTCTTTTACCTCCGTAAATGTATGTACAAATGCATCAATTTCTTCTGCATCCAAAGCATCATGCATTTCTGCCGTGGAAACATATTCTATAATTTTGGGATTTTCGATTCCATTGTGGAAAAGATAGTCTAAAAATTCATTCTTGCGAACATAGTTTTCTACCATTCCAAATGTTAAATTTTCCATTGCATGAAAATCTTCATAGGCGATATTTTTTCCAGGATTTGTTGCAATCACACCAAAGGTATAGCCACTGGAAAGGTCTGCATAATCATAAATTTCTTCTCGCTCTACTGAATATTGTGCCGAACCAACCAAATCAATTTCTTTGTTTTCAAGTTTCTGCAAAGCATCTTCCCAACTATTACAGACTATATATTCAATATCCCAAGTTGCAAAATGACATAACATATCCAAATATTCTACATCCATACCACCAAAATTACCATCTTCATTCATGATATGGTATCCATCCATTGGAAAAAATCCAACTTTCACCTTTCGCCGTTCGGTAGCATAAATATTACTACCTATAAAAAAACATAACAAAAAAACTCCTATAAGGAAGATAATCTTTATATATTTTAAATTTTTCATTCTTTGTTGTTTTATATCTTGCTTCCGTCTCATCTAAAACCTCTTTCTTCCTTTATGTATTTAACCATTATTATACTATAATCTATACTTTTTTTCTATGATTTTATCTAATTTAATAGTTTAAAGTAACTATTCAATATAGTTCAAAACACTTGCTGTTTTGAGCGTAAGAACATGATTCAGGTGTGAGCAAACCCATCTGCGGAGCAAATTTTTCATGGGTTTGCGAATTGTAACTGTGAAGGTACTGAACAGTTACGTTTAAAGTTTTAATGAGCATTAAAAGAATTACTATCAATTTATTTATAAAATCTTCATGTTTTATACTATTTAATTTTGTAATTATTTTGCATATTAGGCAAAAAAGTTATATAATAAATCATAAAAGTTCATAGAAAACTATATGTTATGAACAAAAGATATAGGAGGCGTATTTTATGAGAAAAAGTTTGGGAGCAAAAGTTTACAGTATGTTAATTATACTGATTGTCGCATTTATGGGGTATAATTTGATTTCCAATCTTGGATTGAACAAATCAAAAAATTCAATCTCCAATCTGTCAAATATTTATTTGAAAATGCAGGGAGATAATGAGGTTGTTAGTAAATATGTGGCAGAAATTCG
>JAFWXB010000134.1 GCA_017523185.1 Lachnospiraceae bacterium
AGAGCACTTGACTTTTAATCAAGTTGTCCGGGGTTCGAATCCCCGATGCTTCATTCATTTTATTGAAAGAACCTTGATTTACAGGGTTCTTTTTTTGTGTTTTGCCCCGTTATTTAAAATAACATGAGTGCAATAAATTTTAAAAATAGCTATAAAATATTATTTTTGTTACTCAAATAAGTAATTAATATTGGTTTTGCTATATTTTTATGTAATAGTTTACAAGTATTGTTAATTATCAAATTTACATAAGAAGGACAAATTTGTCAAAACAAAAGAAATACATAGCTTTTTTTATACAATAATGATAAACTTAAAATATAAAAAGTGGGATTCGTAAGAATCCTGCTTTTTAAATGTTTGCTTAAAAATGTTGTTGTTATATAGATATAGCGATAAGATAGATTATAGTAATTATATAAAAATATATTTTATTTTTTATATAATTAATGTGAGTTCAATAATTATAATTCTTTTATAAAAATATACATTATTATAATCATTCTATTTTTTGAAAAATATATTTTTTATCTGTTTTTTTATTTGTTGAACTTATGTTAAATAATAAGCGTACAAGAGGAAAAGTTATGGTAAAAATTGCTGTTTGTGATGATGATAAGGAATTTCGTAAACTAATTGTTACATATTGTAATAAGTATTTATTTGCAAAACATACAAAATATGAAATCTTGGAGTATGCTTCAGGGGAGGAATTATTAAAAGACGATTATCCTGATATTTTATTATTAGATATAGAAATGAAAAAAATTAGTGGAATTTTAGTAAAAGAAATTTTAGAAAAAATGGAGGCAGAAACAAGAATTATTTTTGTTACAAATCATTTAGAAAATATGCCGGAGGCTTTTGGGAGAGGGGTATTTGGATTTTTACATAAACCTATTAAGTATGATAATTTTTGTAAAAGTTTTTCTGTTGTATATGAAGATGTATTAAATAAAAGTTGTTATGTTTTTATTGGAAATGCACTTTATAATGAAAAAATTTATGTAAAAGATATTGTATATATTGAAGCCTGTGATAAGTATGTAAAGATTTATATAAGAGGTCGTACAGAGTATAAATTTTCAAATCGTGGTCTTGGTGAATGGGGAAAAGAGTTAGAATGTTTAAATTTTATACGTTGTCATAGAAGTTTTATTGTGAATTGTGCGTATATAGCAGGAATTAAACAAGATATTGAATTAGATTGTAAAAAACATATTCCTGTAAGTAGAAAGTTAAAAAGAGAAATAAAAGAGAGATATAAGCAATATGTTTGGGAGAGTATTAGGTGATAGCAGAGATTGTTATTGGATTTATTGAAAAAATATATATGTTTATTTTTTTGTGGAGAATTTTACAGTTTAAGTTTGAAAAAACAATATATAAAAGGATAGGTGCAATAGTTCTCTTTTTATTATCAGAAGTGGTTTTATACGCTAAATTTCAACTATTAATAAAGTTAATATTTTGGGTATGTTTACAAATAATAGCTGTGAATTTATTATTTAAAGGGATAATAGTAAGAAATAGTATAGGATTTTGGTTTTCTTATTTTTTTACAAATATAATTTATGTATTTGTAGGAAAAATGCTTAATATTGGAGTTGGTATATTTGCAGTAAGAGTTAATAAGGTATTGGTAAATGGTGTATCAGGAATTGTAGTAAGTTTTCTTTTTTGGCAAATTGGAAAATGGATAAAATCGCAAGCAAAAAGGAAGGTAATTTTACAAAAAATGTCGACATTGCATTATTTTACAGGTATGGTATGTGGAATGATTGCAAATGGTCTTAATAATTGTATAGTGTATTTAGGCGAAGAAAGGATAGCTTTTTTCCCTATTTTTGTTCAAACGTTTATACATGTAATGATAGTAAGTCTTTGTATGTTATGTATAGCGTTTATTTTTTTGCATATATTTTTTGTAGAATGTAAAAGAGAGTGCAGGAGAAAGGAACAATATATTGAGAGTTTAAAAAAATATTATAAAGAGCAAGATGGATATGTGAAAGAAGTAAGAGCAATAAAACATGATATACAAGCACATATGAATGTACTTTGTAATTATTTGGAATTAGGGAAAGTGGAAAAAGCATTAGAGTATTTAAGAAAAATGACAGAATATGAGAAATTAAAGGATATAAAGTTTTATGATGTAGGAAATGAAGTTGTGAATATGATTCTTTATGAGAGTATTGCACGAAGTAATGTATGTATTACAGTAGAGTGTTTGGGAAATATTCCAAAGGAATTGTTATTATCAGATTATGATTTATGTGTTATTTTTTCAAATTTATTATCGAATAGTGTAGAGGCTTGTGAAAAATTGAAAATTTATGATAAAAAAATTCGATTAGAAATGAAACAATATAAGAATCATTTTTTTATTAAAATTCAAAATCCAATAGAATGGGAAATTGATGTAGATAAACTTAGTGTGATTTCTAGTAAGGCAGATAAAAAATGTCATGGGTATGGGATTTTAAATATAAAAAAGATAGTAAAAAAATATGAGGGAGAAATCATATTTAATAAGAAAGATGATATATTTGAAGTTGAGATTTTATTTTTAGAAGTAGTAAAGGATTTTATTTTACCAAGTTAAGAGGATTCTGATAGTTGATTTTTGTATAAAGTACATATATAATGCAATAGGAGAAATTAGGAATAGAATTTATTATAGATTTATAGAAATATTATATGTTAATGTGGATTCGACAATTAAAAATACTTTATAACGTATTAGATAAAAGTATAGAAAGTGAATATAAGTTTTTTATTTTGATAGGAAAAACGATATGTTGAATTTTTTTAAATTTATCGAACTCATGTTATGTTAGAAAGGAAGTCTATGAAGCAACAAGTAAAAAAACAAATAATATGCTGTTTTTTTGTAGTGATATTGCTTATTTTTGGAATGTGTTCTGGAATGATGAAAACAGATTCCTATTTCTCATATAATTTTTTGGAACAAGAGTCTAGTGTACTTTATTCTGGGGATGTGATTGTAAAAGGAGAAGATTTTTGTACTTATGATATGTTAAGCAGGAGTCAATCTGCATATTTACGTGATGATTATAAGAGAATGACAATTAGGATTTCTTTTAAAATCATACTTTTGAGTTTTATTGTAGCAGTAATTCTACAATATTTGTTTTATTTTAAAAAGACTATATATTGTTATTTGCATCAATTGCTAGGCAGTCATAAGGTTGTTGTCGGATATATTCACAAACAAGATGGAGAAAAATAATAAATACCTCTTTTAAGATATAAATATCTATGCAAAGTGTATAGGTTTATTTGGCGTAGAAAAATATCGAAAGAAAATCATTTATAGTGAATAATAAAAAGAATAAGAATGATTAAGAGGTAATTTATGAATTTATTTGAAATTATAATTATTATTTTAGGTGGTTTATTAGGTGGTTTGCCAACACTTTATTTGATTGTGGAAGCAGTAATTGTTATTGCACAGAAAATATATCGAAAAATGAAATACAATATATCTTTATATGACTAAAAAGAGATAATAATTTTGTGTATAATAATATATTAGATGTATAATTATATTTGATAAAGAAAACTGTATGAAATATTTTTATTCGTACAGTTTTCTTTTTATTTAACATGAGTTTGATATTCAAAAATTTACAATCAAAATTACATATAAAGCCACAGAAATATACCATAAAATTTATATTTTTATAATTATATCTATACTTTCTATATATTTATATATTTTTAATAATTTATTAAATTCACGTTTTTGATGATGAAAAAAAGTAGTATTTTGGTTTAGGGTCTTAAAATTAAATTTGTAGTGTCTAAACAGAAAGCACAAGTTTCTTTAAGTTTATATGCATTACAATAAGCATTTTCCATAGGTATCCATTCTTCTTGGAAGCGTTTTTGAAGTTCTGGTTTTGCACAACGTGCAAAGATGCGTTGTAGTTGTTCTTCAGCAGAAACGCACATATAGATAGACATATCATAGTATGTTTTAAATATTGGGTGTAAGCTATAAGAGCCTTCGATAATAAGAATAGGCGTTTTTTTAATAAAGACTTCTTTTAAGTATGTAAGCGTATGGCAATCATAAGCTTTATAAGAAAAATCTGTGTCATTATTTATATATACAAGCACTTCTTGTTGAAAACGTTCATAATGTATATTTCCACCGATTTCAGACAGTCGAGTTGGCGTTTTTAATATTGGTGGTAGAAAAAAATCATCCATATGAATCACAGAAGCGTTTAGTTTTTTTGAAAGATATGTTGCAAGTGTTGTTTTACCACTTCCACACATACCATCAATAGCAAGAATAAAAGGTTTTTTATGTTGTGATTGTTCTTGTATTTTTTCTAATAAAAAAAGATAATGTGTATCCATCAATTCTTCAAATTTCATAAAATAAATCCTTTCATTTGTCATAGGCAGAAATATATTTTTATATATTTTAATGAATTATAATGTAAGTTCGACAAGTTTAAAAAATAATTATTAAATATAGTTTTGACTGTTAAAATTAAGTGATTTTAAGTCATTTTTCTATATGGCTATTTAATATTTTATAGAGTATTTTTAGTTATCGAACTTTTGTTAATTATATATAATAATTGAATTGATTATAGCATTATTGAAAGCGTTTTGCAATTTATGTTATATATATGAGAATAAGAAGAAAAAAAGAAAAAGCAATGGAACAAATACTAGGCAATTGAAAAATATTGTGTTAAAATACCACAAGATTCCTAAATTGTGATTTGGGGAGAAGAATTATAATTAGAAATGGAGAACTATATGAAAGAAGAAAGAGGTAGTTTTAGTGGTGGCATTGGATTTGTGCTTGCTGCTGCCGGTAGTGCTGTTGGTTTAGGAAATTTATGGCGCTTTCCATATTTAGCAGCACAGTATGGTGGTGGAATTTTTATTTTTGTGTATCTGATTTTAGCTGTTACATTTGGATTTTCTTTGTTGACATTGGAAATTTCCATGGGAAGAAAAGCAAAATCAAGTGCATTACGTGCATATCCGATGTTTCATAAGAAATTTGGGTTTGTTGGTTATTTGGCAACATTAATTCCAATAATTATTTTACCATATTATTGTGTAATCGGTGGTTGGGTAACAAAATATATTATGGTATATTTAATGGGCGAAAGTAAATTGGCTGCTGATAGTGGATATTTTTGGGAATATGCAGGACAGCCAAAACAACCACTTGTATATTTTGCCATTTTCTTAATTGCAACAACAGTAATTGTACTGTGTGGTGTAAAAAAAGGTGTAGAACGTGTTAGTAAAGTGTTAATGCCGGTTCTTTTAATGCTTACAGTAGGAATTTCTATTTATGTAGTAACAATTCCGGGTGCATTTGAAGGAATGAAATATTATTTGTTACCTGATTTTTCGAAATTTTCAATTAAGACGGTTTGTGCAGCTATGGGACAATTATTCTTTTCTATGAGTATTGCAATGGGAATTATGATTTCTTATGGTTCTTATGTAAATGATGATGTAAATCTTGTAAAATCAGTAAACCATATTGAAATTTTTGATACATTGGTTGCGTTTTTAAGTGGTTTAATGATTATTCCTGCTGTATATGTATTTGGTGGAGAAGAAGAGTTAAAAGCAAGTGGCGTTGGTTTGATGTTTGTAACATTGCCAAAGGTATTTGCAGAAATGCCATTTGGAAATATTATTGGTAGTATATTCTTTGTACTTGTATTTTTAGCAGCACTTACCAGTTCTATTTCAGTATTGGAAGCAATTGTTTCGAATATTATTGATAGATTTCAAGTATCTCGTACAAAAGCAGGTATTGGAATTGCAATCTTTTCTTTCTTTTTAGGGATTCCATCTGCATTAGGATTTGGAGTTTTAGGAAATATTACACCACTTGGTATGGACTTTTTATCGTTCTTTGATTATGTGTCAAATAGTGTATTGATGCCGATTGTTGCATTATGTACTTGTATTTTATTTGGTTGGTTTGTTGGAACAAAGCCATTAGAAGATGAAATCACAAAAAATGGAGAAGGATTTTCAAGAAAAGGAATATTCCAAGTTATGATTCGCTATGTAGCACCTATTTGCTTGGTTGTTATTTTGGCATTTTATTCTTTAGCACAATTTGGATTTATTAGTGTATAAGAAGGTCGTTTTGGTTTTCATTTTTATAGAGTGTATAGAATTGTAAAAATAAGAAAAAGTGAATAGTAAAATAGGCAAGTGGATATTTGTAATTTGCTTAAAATAAAATCGATTCTCATGTGTTTGGGAATCGGTTTTTTAACTTACGTTTAGGTACAAGTAAGGAGAGTGGATTTCGAATGTCTGTTATATTAATGTGAGTTCGACAAATTACTAAAAATATATAGAAAGCATAGATATAATTAATATGAGTTTGATAAGTTATTTAAAGTATGTATTTAATTATCAAAATATAGCTTCTTATAGATATTTTTGTAGTTTTCTATATAATTTTAATTAAATATTTTGAATGTTGAATTTACATTGTATTAAGAACTTGATAGTTTTTTATAAAGAGGTTTTAAAATTTTGGAAAAAGGAGTAAGGAAATAGCTGGAAGTATTTTTTTTAATGCAATCGTGTTGTTTTGGGGGAATTGTGAGGAATTGGATTTGACGTTTTGCTATAATAAAGCTAAAATAGAAATAATAAAGTGGCTTATCAATGTTTACTTTATATTTAGGATTTAAGATTTGTAAGTGAATGATAAAAAATTAGAAGTTAGAATTGGAGTATTTAAAATGGAAAGAGAAAAGTTAGGTAGTCGACTTGGCTTTATTCTGTTAAGTGCAGGGTGTGCAATTGGACTTGGAAATGTATACAAGTTTCCTTACATGGTTGGTGAAAATGGTGGAGGAATTTTTGTATTGATTTACTTGTTTTTCCTTTTAGTGCTTGGAGTTCCGATTATGACAATAGAATTTTCTATGGGACGAGCAGCACGAAAAAGTCCGGTGATGATGTACCGGCAGTTAGAGAAAAAGGGCAGTAAGTGGCATTGGCATGGACCCTGCTCTTTAATTGGTTGTTATCTGCTTATGATGTTTTATACATCTGTTGCAGGGTGGTTGCTTCGTTATTTTGTGGATACAGCAAGAGGCTGTTTTATAGGTCTTAATACATTACAAGTAGATGCATATTATGATAAGATGTTGCAAGAACCGGTTTCTATGACAATTTATATGGGAATTGTTGTAGTATTGGGATTTAGTGTGTGTGCAATAGGGCTTCAAAATGGATTAGAAAAAATAACAAAAGTAATGATGCTTGCACTTCTTAGCATTATGTTAGTATTGTGTGTGAATAGTGTTTTTTTGGATGGTGGAGAAGAAGGGATTAAATTTTATTTAATGCCGAGTATTGAAAATTTAAAAGCAGCAGGTGTTGGAAATGTTATTGTTTCTGCGATGAATCAGGCATTTTTTACATTAAGTCTTGGTATTGGTTCTATGGCTGTTTTTGGAAGTTATATTGATAAAGAACGTTCTCTTTTGGGAGAATCTATCAATATTGCAGGACTGGATACATTTGTCGCATTGGCTTCTGGATTTATTATTTTTCCTGCTTGTTATGCATATGATGTAGATGTAACAAGTGGAATGGGCTTAATTTTCCGTACATTGCCAAATATTTTTAACCATATTCCATTAGGACGTTTATGGGGAAGTCTTTTCTTTGTATTTATGTCATTTGCTGCATTATCTACTATTTTTGCAGTATTTGAAATGATTATTGCTTGTACTATGGATTTATTTGCTTGGTCAAGAAAAAAATCTTGTGTTATAAATGGGATTTGTATGTTTGTTCTTTCCTTACCATGTGTGTTTGGCTATAATCTTTGGAGCAATTTTGAACCAATGGGAAAGGGAACAAATATTATGGTGCTTGAAGATTTTATTGTATCGAATTTGTTACTTCCATTGGGCTCACTTATTTATGTTTTGTTTTGTACAAGTCGTTATGGCTGGGGTTGGGACAGCTTTACGAAAGAAGCAAATACAGGAAAAGGGGCAAAAGTACAAAATTGGATGAGAGGTTTTATGAGTTATGTTATTCCGATAATGATTATTATTGTATTTATTATTGGGATTGTTTAAGTATAGGAATAATGTAGTGTAAATATTTATTTAATATATGTGATAGTAAATAAATATAAAATTTTATGTAAATTAGCATAAAGTTTTAGTTATAAAATAAATAGGGAAAGCAAATTGTAAATATTTCATAAAAAGGAGGAAGGTATTTTGGGTGAATATGATGTAAAATTTTTGAAATGTCTGGCAAAACAATATCCGACAATTGCACAGACAGCAAGAGAGATTATTAATTTACAATCTCTTTTAACATTACCAAAAGGAACGGAGCATTTTATTACAGATATTCATGGAGAGTATGAGCAATATCAACACATTACAAAGAATGCTTCTGGTGCGATTAAACGCAAAATTGAAGATGAATTTGGAAACACAATTAGTCAAAGAGAACAACGTACGCTTGCAACTTTGATTTATTATCCAAAGAGAAAATTGGCACAGATTGTGCAAACAGAGCGCTATATTGAAGATTGGTATGCAGTTACGTTATACCGTTTGGTGCGTATTTGTAAACGAACAGCTGTAAAATATAGTCGTTCTAAAGTAAGAAAAGCAATTCCAGATGATTATGCTTATATTGTAGAAGAATTATTAAGTGGTCGTCAGGACGTTTCGGAACAGGAAGATTATTATTTTGAAATTATTCGTTCGATTATTCGAACTGGTATGGCAGCAGAATTTGTTGTAACATTATGTGATTTGATTCGTGATTTGGTAGTAGAGCATTTACATGTTGTAGGGGATATTTTTGACAGAGGACCATATCCACATTTAGTTATGGATGATTTAATGCGTCATCAATCTATAGATATTCAATGGGGAAATCATGATGTTTCATGGATGGGAGCAGCAGCAGGAAATCCTGCACTTATTTGTACTGTTATTCGTATCTCAGCAAAATATGGAAATCTCAATACGTTAGAAGAAAGTTATGGAATTAACTTAATTCCATTAGCTCGTTTTGCATTAGAACAATATGAGACAGACCCATGTGACAGATTTCATTTAAGTTACAGAGAAGATGCATATGATATTCGTGACAAATCAATTGATGAACGTATTCATAAAGCAGTTACGATTATGCAGTTAAAATTAGAAGGTCAGATTATTATGCGTAATCCTGACTTTAAAATGGATGACCGTTTACTTTTAGATAAGATTGACATTGAAAAAGGTGTAGTTACAATTGCAGGTGTAGAGCATCCTCTTTTGGATACAGCATTTCCAACAATTGATTGGAATAATCCATATGAACTTACAAATGAAGAAAAAGAAGTTATGGACCGTCTGATTTATGCGTTTAAAAATAGCGAAAAGTTGCAAAAACATGTAAAATTTTTATATACAAAAGGAAATATGTATACCGTACATAATGGCAATTTAATGTTTCATGGTTGTGTACCATTGAATAAAGATGGAAGTTTTAAAAAGGTTTCTGTATTTGGTAAAGAATATGCAGGAAAAGAATTGTATGATGTTTTAGAAGCATATGCTCGTAAAGGGTATTATGCAACCGATAAAGATGAAAAATTAAAAGGTATGGATATTTTATGGTTCTTGTGGTTAAATAAAAATTCACCTGTATTTGGAAAAGACAGAATGACAACATTTGAACGTTATTTTGTAGAAGATAAAACGACACATAAAGAACCAAAGAATCCGTATTATCAGTTAATTGAAGATGAAACAGTTGTAAATCGTATTTTAGAAGAATTTGGGCTGTTTGGAAAAGAAGCACATATTATCAATGGGCATATTCCGGTACAGGTAAAAGACGGACAATCTCCAATGCGTTGTAATGGAAAAGTATTGATTATTGATGGTGGTTTCTCAAAAGCATATCAGGCAAAAACAGGTATTGCAGGTTATACCTTAATTTACAATTCCTATGGACTTGTGCTTGCAGAACATGAACCATTTGAATCTATTGAAAAAGCTATTATGGAAGGAAATGATATTGTTTCTCATAAAATTGTAGTACAAAGAGTATTACAACGTAAGACAGTTGCAGATACTGATTTAGGAAAAGCATTACAAGAAGAAATTGAAGATTTAGAACAGCTTCTTCAAGCATATCGTGAAGGTGTAATTGAGGAAGAATTTTAATTATAAAATTTATAAAAGTATATTCAAATATTTTTGATGACTAAAATATAATTTTTATTTTATTACAATAGTTGTTTTATTTTCTTGGATTTGGGAAAAGTATTTATATAATAAAAATGAATTATAAAATATTCGTTTTATAATAAGGAGTTTTTCATGGAGCAATTTGTAAGAACAAAACGATTACTTGGCGATAAGTCAATGGAATTATTGAAAAATTCCCATGTAGCAGTATTTGGCATCGGTGGTGTGGGAGGTCATGCCACCGATGCTTTAGTGCGTAGTGGGATAGGTGAAATTACAATTGTAGATAGTGATGAAGTGGCAATTAGTAATATCAATCGGCAACTGATTGCGACATATCATACAGTAGGTCGAAAAAAAGTAGATGTGATGAAAGAACATCTTTTGGAAATCAATCCAAATGTAAAAGTGCATACACATTGTTGCTTTTTTCTTCCGGAAACAGAACAAAAGTTTGATTTTACACAGTATGATTATGTGATTGATGCTGTAGATACAGTAACTGCTAAGATTGCACTTGTAATGATGTGTGAAAAGGCAAATGTTCCAATTATTAGCAGTATGGGAGCCGGTAATAAATTAGACCCAACAGCTTTTGAAGTGGCAGATATTTATAAAACATCAGTTTGTCCACTTGCAAAGGTAATGCGTCGGGAATTAAAAAAACGAAATGTAAAACATTTGAAAGTGGTATATTCAAAAGAAGAAGCAATTACACCAATCGAAGATGAAGATTTTGTAAGTGATGAAACACGAACACGTAGAGCAACACCAGGGTCAATTGCGTTTGTGCCTTCCGTTGCAGGATTGATTTTGGCAGGAGAAGTGATAAAAGACCTTGCAAAGAATAGATAAATCATAGTAGAAAAAACATCACTATATTACAATAGAAAAATATAGGCAGTCGTATAATGGAATATTCTGTTATACGATTGTTTTTTTATTTGATGAAAAAGTGAAAAATTATGTAGCTTTTTTTTTACTTAAATTGTATTACTTATGAAAGGACGGTGAGGATAAAATGTACCAAGAATCATTGTGCACAGAGGATTGGAAAAGAAAAACCATAGAACAATATTCGGATATGGTATATCGGTTGGCATTTTCTATGATGAAAAGTAAATATGATGCAGATGACATTCATCAAGAGGTATTTGTGCAATACATAACGAAACACCCTGTATTTGATAGTGAAGAACATAAAAAAGCATGGTTTTTGCGTGTAACGATTAACTTATGCAAAAATTGGTGGAAAAGTGCGTGGCATCGAAAAGTGGTAGGTATATTAGAAAAGAAAGAGGCAATAGAATCGGATAATGCTATTTGCAAATGGGAAGAACAATATCCAGTTATTCAACAAGTAAAGCAATTACCACAAAAATATAGAATAGTGATACATCTTTTTTATTATGAAGAAATGTCAATTGAGAAAATTGCAGAAATTTTAAAGGAAAAGCCTTCCACAGTAAGAACACAACTAACAAGAGCAAGGCAAAAATTAAAGGCAGAATTAACATCTGACAAATAAATGTAAGAGAAAAAGAAAACAATATTTAAATTTATTTGCTTAGGAAAAAGTAGTAAAAGTAAATTATGAATAGAGGTCTGTTTTCATATACAGATTATTGGCTTAGATGTATAGAAAAATGAAATTATATGTATTTTAAGGGTAAAATGAAAAGAATTTAGGTAAGGAGGAAATCAAATGTTAGAAAATGAATATAAAAAAGCGTATGAACATATCAAAGCTTGTGAAGATAGTATGGAAAAAATTTTACAACAAGCAGAACAAAAAAAGAAAAATAAAGTATCTTTATCAAAACAAGTCGTAAAACCAGCTATTTTAGTAGCTATTTGTGTGATTGCATTATTGGTAGGGATTCGCATTCCAACTAAAAATGGTATGTCTATCTTAGCAACAGAAAAAGAGGAAACGTATTTTGATTTTTATGAGAATGGATTATTAGATAAAGAGGATTATGAATATTTTTCACAGTATCATAGAGATTTTGTTCCAGTAAAGGGAGAAAATGTATCTGTTTCAAGAAGTGGTATTATTATGACAGTAGAAGCTGTTTGTGTAAAAGAAAATATAGTTGCAGCTATTATTTCATTTTCAGACGAAGAAGGATATGATTATATCAATAAAAAATTAGAGCATGTACAAGCAAAATATTTATTTGGGGAAGATGGGCATGAATTAGACCATAATTTTCATAAATGGGAGTATTTTAATTATAATGAACAAACAGATAAAGCATATGCTATGTTTATTACAGGAAATTTAAGAGAAAACATAATCACAGATGAAAAATTAATTATGTATGCGTCTTATTTGACATATGACAGAGATTATGAAGTAAAATTAGTAGAAATGGCTCAAGTAGAAAAAAATCCAATAACAAAAGTAGTGGATATTTATGCTGTAGGTTCATCACCTGAAACGGATGAATTATTAAATAGTTGGACAAAAGGAGAAGAAAAAAACAGAACAGCAGAAGTATTAGATATGATGCCACGAGATGCAAGTATGACAGATAAACTCACTTTAACAGGGCTTGCATATGAAGATGGTATTTTAAAAGTGCAATATTGTAAAGGAACAGGCTATTGGGATACAAGTTGTAGGGATATTTGGATGAATAAAAAAGAAACAGGTGAATGGAAAGGTTATAACTTTGCATGTGAGGAATGTGGGGTTTATTGGGAAGAAGAAGTAGATGGTGTTATGTTAGACTTTGCAGAAAAATGGTTTTTAGTAACAGAAGAAGACATTTTGCAGAATGAAGTTTATTTAGCATATGATGCAAACGAAGGTTTTTGGCAGGATGAATGGAGAGTAGAGATACCATTGAAGCAGTAAGAAAAGAATTCGTTGAATGTATAAAATAGTATTTTGTAAAATATTCCAAAAAATAGGTCTTGTAATTTTTACTTATTTTGATTAGACTGATTTTAAATGCATAAAACAATTGCTTTTGTGCAAATTAAAGAAAAATATATTTGTAAGAGAGGTAAAAAATGTATTGTACAAGACAAATAACAGAGAATTTGTATTGGGTTGGAGCAGATGATAGAAGACTTGCAATGTTTGAAGGTGTGTATTCTGTTCCTTATGGTGTATCTTATAATTCTTATTTGTTATTAGATGAAAAAACGATATTGTTTGATACTGTAGATAAAGCCGTAGAAAAGGTATTTTTGGAAAATATAAACTATGTACTTGGAGAACGTCCACTTGACTATCTTGTAGTACAGCATATGGAACCGGACCATTCTGCGACTATGTATACTTTGCTTTTAAAACATCCGGAAACAATAGTTGTTTGTAATCAACAGAGTGAAAAGATGATTAGACAATTTTTTGGAGAAAGTTTCAACTTAAATATATTGTTAGTAAAAGAAGGAGATACTCTTTCAACCGGACAGCATGAATTTACGTTTGTTATGGCACCAATGGTACATTGGCCGGAAGTTATGGTAACTTATGATAAAAAGGATAAGATATTATTTTCAGCAGATGCATTTGGAACATTTGGAGCTTTAAATGGAGCGTTATTTTCTGATGAAGTAGATTTTGTATGTGATTATTTAAAAGAAGCAAGACGTTATTATACAAATATTGTAGGAAAATATGGAGTACAAGTACACAACTTATTGAAAAAAGCACAAAATTTAGAACTTGCTATGATTTGTCCATTACATGGTTTTATGTGGAGAAAACCAGAAGAAATTGCTTTTTATATGGAAAAATATATGCAATGGAGTACTTATAAACAAGAACAAAAAGGCGTTATGATAGCATATGCTTCTATTTATGGAAATACAGAAAATGCAGCGAATATATTAGCTTGTCGTTTGAGAGAAAAAGGTATAAAAACAGTTATGTTTGATGTATCTGTAATTCCATCTTCCGAAATTGTATCAGCAGCGTTTGAATATAGTCATCTTGTATTTGCATCTTGTACCTATAATGGTGAAATTTTTATTAGTATGGATGCTGTATTGCGTGATATTGCATCACATAATTTACAGAATCGTACGATTGCTTTTATGGAAAATGGTTCATGGGCACCAACAAGTGGACGATTGATGAAAGAAATTGTAAGTGGATTGAAAGGTGTGAAATTCATAGATACAATGATTTCTATTAAATCGGCATTAACTTATGAGCAAGTAGAGGAAATAGAGCATTTGGCAGATGCAATTGCAGAAACAATGTAAGGGATGTCACTTCAAATGTATAAAAAGGTCTTGTATGATAAAATTCTATCATACAAGACCTTTTTTGTGATAGTTTCTGTTCAAAATTTATCTATTTTGTTTCGCCATAGCTTCTAATTCTGCGATACGAGCTTTTAAAGATATATTTTCATCATTCAAAGTGGCAAGTTCATGTGTAAGGGTTTCGACCATTTTATGAATAGTATCTTCATGTTGGGAATATGATTGACGGGATTTGCATTTTAGGCAGAGTGTTTCATTAGAATTTAATTCAAAAAGTGTTTGAGCAGCTTCAGAAAAACAGAAATTTTTCTTAGAAAGCAAAATGATTTCTTCCCATGAAACAGCAGTAAATAATTTTGCCCAATCGTCAAGCAGATGTTGTCTGTCATCTTCTGTAGCAAGTTCTATATGTGTAAAATCCATGAGGTGAAGCATGAAATTATCTGTATAGAGAAGGTAATTTTTTTTATTTGATAGTTGATAGGTGGAGAAAAATTCAGGGGATTCTGAAAATGGTGTAAAATTTACAAATGCGACATGAATAACCGGAAATTTTGTATGATATTCTTGTTTACTGTAAATATGTTCATAAGAACGACAAAGATAATGTAAAGCGTGTTCTTTCCAATGCAATTGATTTGCCATTTGCATTTCAAGTGTAATAAGTGTATTGTTATGTAAAGTAATACAAATATTTAAACTAATGGTATTATTATCAAAATCATTGCCAAGGGAAAGAGGATTTGTAATGGTAATAGATGAAATTTTATTCGGGGAAAGATGTAAAAGCGAACAGACAAGTCCTTTTAATACATGAGAGTTTTTTTGCAGAACAAAGCGAAACATATAGTCATTTGTCATATTGTAGGGAATAAAACCGGTTGCGTTTTTATAAGAGTTTATATCGGTATTTGTTGGTGAATTTGTAGAAATATTTATATTTTGAGGGTTTATGGTGTTGTTAGAATTTGTTATAATATGCATAGAAAAAGTCCTTTCAGAAATAGAAATGTTTATTTAATTAAGTAGAGTAATAAATGTATTTGTTTACATAGTGATTATTAAGATATATATATAATTTTAAGGTAAATTTTATATATTTGTTTTTATATAAAGTAGCATATAGAAAAAAAGAATACAAGAAAAATGGCAGAATAGTCGCAAAATGCGACAGTATCTTATAAATATCTAGTGAGTGGAAGGAGAAAACTATGAAACGCAGTAAAGTAAATGAAGCAATTCGAGAAATGGAACAGATGATAGACAGACAAGGAATAGAAATTCCTCCGTTTTGCAGATGGACACCGGAAGAATGGGCAACAAAAGACCATGAATATGATGAAATTCGTGATAATAAGTTAGGATGGGATATTACGGATTATGGACTTGGCGATTTTGATAAGATAGGTTTTTCTTTGATTACGATTCGAAATGGAAATAAAAATAATCCAAAATATACAAAACCATATGCAGAAAAATTATTGATGATAAGGGAAGGTCAGATGTCACCAATGCATTTTCATTGGTATAAAATGGAAGATATTATCAATCGTGGTGGTGGAAATTTGATAATTACGGTTTATAATTCGACAGAAGATGGTAAACTTGCAGATACAGATGTAACGATTCATAGTGATGGCAGATGTTATACGGTTCGTGCAGGAGAACAAGTTTGTTTAACTCCGGGAGAAAGTATTACAATTACTCCATATATGTATCATGATTTTCATGTAGAAGAAGGTACAGGGGCAGTTTTATTAGGGGAAGTGTCTATGTGTAATGATGATGAAAATGATAATCGTTTTTATGAACCGGTAGGACGTTTTCCGGCAATCGAAGAAGATGAAAATGCGTATCGTTTACTTTGTACGGAATATCCGGAGGCATAGACGAAAAAGATAAAATATAAGTATTTGAATAGAAATAAAAATAGCTATGATTATTGTGGAAAATACAATAATAGTCATAGCTTTTTAAATTTATAAAGAAATTTTTAAATTTTGATAGAGAAAGTGGTATAATAAAAAAGAAAAAAGGGAAAGTATGTTTTTGAAAAACAAAAGCAAAAGGTGGGACATATGAATCGATTAGTATTAATGGTAGCTAGAAATTTTTGGAAAGTTCCGTGGGCATATGCGAAATTATGCAATTATGCGAAACATACAGAGAAGTATTCCAAGGAGAAAAAATACAGTCATATCCAGTATATTATGAAAATGGCTGTAAAATCAGGAAATATTGATTTAAAAATATATGGAAAGGAAAATATTCCAAAAGAAAATGGATTTTTGTTATATTCAAATCATCAAGGTTTGTTTGATATTGTAGCCATTGCAGCGACTTGTGATAATCCGATTGGGGCAGTATTAAAAAAAGAATTGACAGAAATTCCTTTTTTAAAACATATTGTGGATTGTACACGTTCTTTTCCTATGGATAGAGAAGATATTCGCCAATCGTTAGAAGTGATACAAGCTGTGACACAAGAAGTAAAAAATGGAAATAATTATTTAATTTTTCCGGAGGGAACACGAAGTAAAAATGAAAATAAAATGTTAGATTTTCATGGTGGCAGTTTTAAATGTGCGATAAAAGCCAAATGTCCGATTGTACCAATTGCACTCATCAACAGTTTTAAAGTATTTGATAGAAAAGGAAGTAAACCTGTTGATATGCAAATTCATTATTTAAAACCGATTTATGCAGAAGAATATCAGAAGATGAATACAAAACAATTGGCAGAGTTGGTAAGGAGCAGAATTGAGAACACAGTAAATGCGTATGTGTGACTTTGCAGTAGAAAAGAATATGGGATAAGATGATTTAACTGTGAAAAACTATAAATCATGTTTCACTAAATGATATTTATTCTTTAGTGAAACATGATTTATTTTATAAGAAAAACGGATATATTTATTTTGATTTATTATATTTATTGTATAAAAACATTCCAATAAAATAAAATACAACAATAATTCCCATTGCGACAATAAAAATTTCGTATTTTTGTTCTCCTAGTGCACTTCCACTTAAAGCAGATAGCAAAATTGCAGGGAAACGACCAACAAGATTAATTAAAATCCATGTAGAAAGTTGAATATTAGAAAGTCCTACAACATAACACATTAAATCTTTTGGAGTTCCCGGTAAAAGGAAAAATAAAAATAATAGGCTTACAGATTTATTTGTTGCTTTTAAAAACTTTACAGATTCAATTTTTTCTCTTGTAGTAAACAATTCTACAAATGTTATCCCAAATTTTCGAACAAATAAAAAAATAATAACACCACCAATAGTCATTGCAATATCACAAAGAATACTTCCCTTTAATACTCCAAATGCATAGCCTGCACCAATTTCAAATGGACCTCCCGGAATAATTGCAAGTAATACTTGAAGAATGTTTAAACCCATAAAAGCAAGTGCTCCCCAAATTCCTTTGGATTGTATCCATGCAGGAAATGCTTCTGGTTGTGAAACAAAAGAAAGCATTGGCTTTCCAATACAATATGTTAAAATGGCAATGATGACGATAGAAAAAAATAATATGAGATATCGGTATTGTTTTATGTTGTGTTGTTTTTTCATCAATTTCTCCTAAAAAAGTTGTAAATGTAGTGGCTAATTATAAAATATAATTTGAGAACATAAGTTTAAAAATATATATTTTACAAAATAGAATGATTATATGATTTTTATAAAAAACTATAATTATGGAACTTATGTTAATTCAACGTAGAATAGGTAGTAATAGTTTATCATATTAAAAATAAAAATGCATCTTTGGAAAGGTTAAAGTTTTCTTAAGAATATGTTATATTAAAAAAGATATTTTGCAAATGGTTGATTGTTTATATGAAGCAAAATAAGAAATATATATAAGAAAGGATAAAACATATGGCAACAATAAAACTTTATGATAGTGATGCATATCAAACCACATTTGAAGCAGAAGTGCTTGCTTGTACAGAAAAAATGGTTTTGAGTACCAAGAAACAGAAAACACAGGAAAATAATAGTCAAGAACAACAAAAAGTATATGAAGTTATTTTAAACCAAACACTTTTTTTTCCGGAAGAAGGAGGACAAACACCTGATAATGGAACACTTGGAAATGCAAATGTGATAGATGTACAAATTACAAAAGATAATACAATTCTTCATACAGTAGATAAAGCACTTGAAGTAGGACAAAGTGTAAAAGGCGAGATTAACTGGCAACATAGATTTTTTAATATGCAGCAGCATAGTGGGGAACATTTATTTTCAGGACTTGTTTATAAACAATTCGGATTTCATAATGTAGGATTTCATTTAAGCAATCAGATTGTAACAATGGATTTTGATGGTGTACTGTCTTCAGAAGATGTAGACAAATTAGAATGGGTTGTAAATCAGGCAATTATAGAAAATGTAGAAATAAAAACAAGTTATCCATCGAAAGCAGAACTTGCAGATATGGAATATAGAAGTAAAATAGAAATTGATGGTGATGTGCGTATTGTAGAAGTTGTAGGGTATGATATGTGTGCATGTTGTGCACCACATGTACATTATACAGGAGAAATTGGTATTTTTAAAATTCAAAATGTACAAAGTTATAAAGGTGGTGTGCGTATTAGCTTTTTATGTGGTTTTCGTGCGTTAATGGAGTTTCGTAAAAAATCTTCTATTTTAACAGAACTTTCAGGTATTCTTACAACAAATCCGGAATCACTTGCAGAAAATGTAAGCAAATTGAAAGCACAAACACAATCTTTAAAAATGGAACTTGGAAATGCAAAACAGAGTATCATGGAAAATAAAATTGCTTCTATACCTATAGAACAAAAAAATGTACTTCTTTTTGAAGCAGAATTAGATACACCGATTGTTCGAAATATTATCAATAAATTGACAGAACAACATGAAGGCATTTGTGGTATTTTTACAGGAACAGATAAAGAAGGATATAGTTTTATTATTGGAAGTAAAACAGCAGATTGTCGTGAAATTGCAAAATTGTTAAAAGAAAAATTACAGGCAAGAGGTGGTGGAAGTTCGGTAATGATACAAGGTTCTGTAAAGGCGTTAGAGGGTGAGATTAAAGAAATACTTTTGTAGTTAGAAAATAAAAGATGACATATTTAGACAAAAAAATGCCTAAATATGTCATTCACTTTTTATAAAAAATAGCGTAAAATAAAAATCTTATAGTTTTATAAAAACGTGATAACCTGATATATTTAGGCATAAAAAACTGCCTAAATATATCATTTGTTTTTTATAAAAATTCATATATAATTAAGATTATATTATTAAATATTAAAAATGAATTTTGGTATTGAAGAAATATAAAACTATTAATAGGATATAAACTTTATGCAAACACATACACAAAAAGATGAAATAAATTTTCATAGAGCATTAAATACAATACGAAAAATAAAACATATTACATTGAAAGACTTAGCAGAAGGATTATGTTCAGAGAGTGAAATGCAACGAATTGTAAAAGGAGAGCGACTTCCGGAAAAACTTATGAGAGACCGTTTTATGGCACGAATGGGTATTTGTGGAGAATTTTATGAAGATTATCTTCAGCCAGATGAATATAAGTGTTGGGAGTTACGTCAAAATATTTTAAAAAGTATTGAAAAAAAGAATTTTAAAACATTAGAGCAATATTTAAAACAATATGAGAGATTAGAAATAATTGGAAAAATGGATTTGCAGTTTATTGGGACTATGTGGATATGGTTTTATAAAAATACGAGTCAATTTATAGAATTAGAACACGTGATAGAAAAAAATGTACATTTAACTATGCCTAAAATTGCAGAAAGTTTTCCACAAAAATTGTTATTGTCAAGTCAGGAAATAAACCTTTTGACAGAATATGTAGCTGTAAGAACATATCATGGTTGTATAGAGGAAGAAGTAAATTGGCGTTTAGAACAATATAAGTGTTTGCTATGTTATATAGAACAATCTTATATGAATAAGATTGAAAAAGCGAAGATATATCCCAAA
>JAFWXB010000135.1 GCA_017523185.1 Lachnospiraceae bacterium
ACTTTACATTCGTCCATATATGATCGCAACAAATCCGGTAATTGGTGTAAAACCGGCAACCGAATATCAGTTCCGTATTTTTGTAACACCGGTAGGACCATACTTTAAAGGTGGAGCAAAACCTCTTACTATTCGTGTATCGGATTTTGATAGAGCAGCACCAAACGGAACAGGACATATCAAAGCAGGTTTAAACTACGCAATGAGTTTACACCCAATTGTAGATGCACATAATAAAGGTTTTGATGAAAATATGTATTTAGACCCTTCTACAAGAACAAAAGTAGAAGAAACAGGTGGAGCAAACTTTATCTTTATTACAAAAGATGGTAAATTTGTTACACCAAAATCAGATAGTATTTTACCATCTATCACAAGACGTTCTCTTATGGTTGTAGCAGAGCAATATTTAGGAATGACTGTAGAACATAGAGAAGTATTCTTTGAAGAAATTAAAGATTTTGCAGAATGTGGTCTTTGTGGAACAGCAGCAGTTATTTCACCGGTTGGAAAAGTGTACGACCATGGAAAAGAAATTTGTTTCCCAAGTGGTATGGAAGAAATGGGAACTGTAACAAAGAAATTATATGATACATTAACCGGTATTCAGATGGGAACCGTAGAAGCACCGGAAGGTTGGATTCGAGTAATTATGTAAAAGATTTCCTATTTTTGACATAAAATTTTATCTGGAAAAAGATAAACGTAATTATTTTTATATAAAAATATCGAATTGTATACAAGGATAAATGTTGATTTTATAAGGAATAAAGCACTTTTAGAAAATAAATGTATAAAATGTATAAAAAAAACACAATTACCAATCCTTGACAATTTTATAAGAAACTAGTATACTATCAACCATATTTGAATAGAAAAGACTATGACGAAGACAGTAATAGCTGCATGAAAGTCACAGAGAGTCGGGAGGGTGGAAACCGATATGAGTAAAGCAGTATATGAAAATCACTTTTGAGTCGCAGGACTGAACTGTTTTTTTTAGAAAAAGACACAATAGGAACTGACGTACTTCTCACGTTACAGAGAACGGGTATGCAAGGGGAGACTTCCTTTAAGTACATTGTAATTAGGTGGTATAAACGCAATAGGCTCGCGTCCTTATTACAGGATTCGAGCCTTTTTATATTATCGAAGATGTAATAAAAGTAAATTTTCACTTAACAGTTATTTATTTCTTCTCATAGTATAGTAAAGTATAGTAAAATATAAAAATACCACAGTAATTTAGGAGGGAAAAGTATTATGTACAACAAAGTTGATACAAATATGAATTTCGTCGACAGAGAAAAAGCAATTGAAAAGTTCTGGAACGAAAATGACATTTTCCAAAAATCCATGAACAGCAGAAAAGAAGGAGAAACCTATACATTTTATGATGGACCTCCAACTGCAAACGGAAAACCACATATCGGACACGTTTTAACGCGTGTTATTAAAGATATGATTCCAAGATACCAGACTATGAAAGGCAAATATGTGCCTCGTAAAGCCGGTTGGGATACACATGGTCTTCCGGTAGAATTAGAAGTAGAAAAATTATTAGGTTTAAATGGAAAAGAACAGATTGAAGCATATGGTATGGAACCATTTATTACAAAATGTAAAGAATCTGTTTGGAAATATCAGGGTATGTGGGAAGATTTCTCAGGTACTGTAGGATTTTGGGTAGATATGGAACATCCATATATTACTTATGATAATAACTTTATTGAATCCGAATGGTGGGCATTAAACGAAATCTGGAAAAAGAACCTTTTGTACAAAGGATTTAAAATTGTTCCATACTGTCCACGTTGTGGAACGCCACTTTCTTCTCAAGAAGTAGCACAAGGCTATAAAACCGTAAAAGAACGTTCTGCAATTGTAAGATTTAAAGTCGCAAATGAAGATGCATTTTTCCTTGCATGGACAACAACACCTTGGACATTACCATCCAACGTAGCACTTTGTGTTAATCCGGAAGATACTTACTGTAAAGTAAAAGCAGCAGATGGCATGGTATATTACATGGCAGAAGCATTGCTTGATAAAGTATTATGTGGACTTGGCAATAAAGAAGAAGGTGTAAACGCTTACACTATATTAGAAAGATATGTTGGTAAAGATTTAGAATACAAAGAATACGAACCATTATTTGCTTGTGCAAAAGCAGTAGCAGATAAACAGCGTAAAAAAGGATTCTTTGTTACTTGTGACAGTTATGTAACTATGTCCGATGGTACAGGTATCGTTCATATTGCACCTGCATTCGGTGAAGATGATGCGAATGTAGGACGTAATTATGACCTTCCATTTGTACAATTTGTAAATGAAAAGGGCGAATTAACAGAAGAAACTCCGTTTGCCGGATTATTCTGTAAAAAAGCAGACCCACATGTATTAAAAGATTTAGAAGCAAGAGGACAGCTTTTTGATGCTCCAAAATTTGAACATGAATATCCTCATTGTTGGAGATGTGATACTCCACTTATCTACTATGCGAGAGAATCATGGTTTATCAAAATGACAGCAGTCAAAGATGACCTTGTAGCAAATAATAAAACCGTAAATTGGATTCCACGTTCTATCGGTGAAGGACGTTTTGGAAACTGGTTGGAAAATATCCAAGATTGGGGTATTTCCCGTAATCGTTATTGGGGAACACCACTTAATATTTGGGAATGTGCTGATTGTGGTTATCAGGAATCGATTGGAAGTCGTGCAGAACTTGCAGAAAAAACAGGTAATCCGGAAACTGCAAATGTAGAACTTCACAGACCATATATTGATGAAGTAACTTTCAAATGTAACTGTGGTGGTACTATGAAACGTGTACCGGAAGTAATTGACTGTTGGTTTGATTCAGGTGCGATGCCATTTGCACAACATCATTATCCATTTGAAAATAAAGAAATTTTCGAACAACAGTTCCCTGCTAAATTTATTTCCGAAGGTGTAGACCAGACACGTGGTTGGTTCTATTCCCTTATGGCAGAGTCCACATTATTATTTAATAAAGCTCCATATGAAAATGTTATTGTTTTAGGTCATGTACAAGATGAAAAAGGACAGAAAATGTCAAAATCCAAAGGAAATACCGTTGACCCGTTTGAAGCATTAGAACAATATGGTGCAGATGCAATTCGTTGGTATTTTTATATCAATAGTGCTCCTTGGCTTCCAAATCGTTTTTCAGGAAAAGCCGTACAAGAAGGACAACGTAAATTTATGGGTACACTTTGGAACACCTATGCGTTCTTTGTACTCTATGCAAATATTGATACATTTGATGCAACAAAATATACATTAGAATATGACAAATTGAGTGTAATGGATAAGTGGTTGCTTTCCAAACTCAATTCCTGCGTAAAAGCAGTTGATGAAAACTTAGGTAATTATCGCATTCCGGAAGCTGCAAGAGCATTGGAAGAATTTGTAGATGATATGAGTAACTGGTATGTAAGACGTTCTCGTGAACGTTTCTGGGCAAAAGGCATGGAACAGGATAAAATCAATGCTTACATGACACTTTATACAGCACTTGTTACAATTTCCAAAGCAGCAGCACCAATGATTCCATTTATGACAGAAGATATTTACAGAAACCTTGTATGCAGTATTGA
>JAFWXB010000018.1 GCA_017523185.1 Lachnospiraceae bacterium
ATTATCCTCTTTTCTATATTGTATGGAAAGAATCACTCTCTGCTAACTCACCGGAACGATATAACTGTATCAATTCTTTTAATTCTTCAATACGACGGCTCTTTTTCTTTCCAAAATCTGTATCTCCTACAAGCATACGTCTGTCCATATATTCAATCACCGAATATTTTGATACAATATCCATTTCTTTACGAATTGCTTCTTCTGTAGAAACAAATGGTTCATGTGCAGACAAGGTAAGTCCATAAGAGTTATATGTCAATGTATATCCTGCAATTCCTGTTTTTGATTGATATGTTTTTGAAAAACCACCATCAATCACAATGACCTTTCCATTACTTTTTACAGGACTTTCCCCTTCTAATCTTCGCACAGGAACATGCCCATTAATAATATGTACACGTTCTCCTCCAAGTCCAAATTCAGCTAAAATTTTATCTGCAATTTCCGGTTTATCAATCAATTTATAATACGCATTTTTACTTTCATGATGCATATGTGTTTCTTCTAAGAAATAGCGTTCAAATGTAGCCATTTTATGACGTCCGTAAATCGGTGAATTTGGAGCAGTCCAAATATACCAAATTATATCCATACCTTTTTCTTTTTCTTCCTTATCTTTAGAGAAAAAGGCTTTGCGCACATAAGATTCCAAAACATCATATAATGCTTTTCCACTATATTCACGACCATAAATATTTACTTTTGTAAAATTTCCTTCCATATCCATCGGAACACAACCATGATATAACAAATTTCCATTATAAACACAGTACATACTTCCACGTTTCAATAAAAACTTTGCGTGTTTTTGCAATTTTTCACAATGAATAAACGAATATTGTAAACGCATCATTACTTCTAATTCTTCTTCTGTCAATTCATATGGATTTTCCGGGTCAATCGTTGGCAAATTCATATCCATCATTTTATATTCCTTGCCTTCAATTTCTACCATTCCTGTTTCAAAATTGATTTTATGCAAACGACAATGGTCCTGCATTCCATATTCCGGCCATTTTTGTACAAGTTGCCCTTCCAATTTAAAACGAATAATTGCAATCGCTTTATGCATTTTTCGTACAAGGTCATTTTCTAACTTTGTAGTGCTTCCACCTTTTTGCACAAAACGTTCACAAGGGTCATTTTCATATGCCTTTAATGCAAATGTAGCAAGTGGCAACATATTGATACCATATCCTTCTTCCAAAAGGTCTAAATTGCCATAACGAATACTTGTACGGATAACTGCTGCAATACACGCAAGTTGACCTGTTGCAGCTCCCATCCATACAATATCATGATTTCCCCATTGAATATCTACAGAATGATAGGTACAAAGTTTATCCATTATCAAATGTGGTCCCGGTCCTCTATCGTAAATATCCCCTAAAATATGTAAACGGTCAATAACAAGTCGTTGAATCAACTCTGCCAAAGCTACAATAAAATTTTCTGTTCTTCCTAATTCTACAATTGTATTTACAATTGCATCATAATATGCTTCTTTATTCAATACTTCTTGCTTTTCCGTAATCAATTCTTCAATAACATATGCATAATCTTCCGGAAGTGCCTGACGTACTTTGGAACGACTATATTTTGAAGATACAATTTTACACACTTCAATTAAACGATATAAAGTAGTTTTATACCAACTTTCCATATCTGATTCTTGCTTTTTTACTAAAGCCATTTTTTCTCTTGGATAATAAATCAAAGTCGCTAAAGATGTTTTATCTGCATTCCCCAATGTATGTCCAAATACGTCATCAATTTTCTTTCTAACTGCCCCTGAACCATTGCGAAGAATATGCGAAAACGCCTCATATTCTCCATGAATATCTGATAAAAAATGTTCAGTTCCTTTTGGCAAATATAAAAGTGATTGCAAATTGATAATTTCTGATGATGCAGAACTAATTGTCGGATAAATTTCTGCCAATTGTTCATAATAATGAATTTGTTCCTGATTCAAAATTTTATTCCTCCCTCATATTCATATTAGATATTAAACAAGTTCTTTTTCTTCCCATTTTTCTAAAATTTTATACTTTTAAGAATACTCAACTTAACAAAAAAAATCAAGTAGGTTGATGTTTTATATTATACAGATTATTTATAATATATAGCTTATTCATCTTACAACTAAAATCAGAAATACAATCAGAAGTATTTTGAAATATTCTTCCTAAAAATCATATTTCTAATAAATAGTAAAATAAAAACTCCCTATTTGCTTTCGCTACTTATTCTTTAAAATAATAATTTTTATCAACTTCTGTATAAAAAATACAAATACGGAAATATTTTATAAAAATTAAACTATAAGTTTAGTTGATTTTTTTTCAAAAATAGTATATGATATATCATGTGAGTAAGAAAAGTCTTATTCATATGCTTAAACACTATCTTTACTATATCTTAATCAATATAACAAATATACTATTTGTATACTTATATTTGTTATCAGAATTTTAAAAGGAAGGAGATGCCCTCATGGACAAAGGCTCAAAGAAATTAATTGCCAATAATAAAAAAGTGTATCATGAATATTTTTTAGAAGA
>JAFWXB010000136.1 GCA_017523185.1 Lachnospiraceae bacterium
ACAAGCAGTAGATACGGATTACCTTACCTTTTTATATCAGAAAAAATTAAAAGATATAGAGAAAGAAAAAGTGGTAGGAGTAGAAAAGTGTATAGAAACATATATAGAAAGTGGACAGATAGATAGCGAAAATTGGATTTTTGTACAGAAACGATATGGATATTTAAAAAAGACATTACAATTTTTGAAAGAGTATTCATACTATATTAAAAATCTCCAGTATTCATTATGTGATTTAACAACTAGAAATAGAGGAGTTTCTATTAACGATTTAAGACAAAGAGGAAAGTTTATAGATAAACAAGCCAAAAAATTTATAAAAGAAATAAAAGATATATTTCTTGAAAATGTAAATGGAGAATGGAAAGTATCAGATATAGCAGAAAGTCAAAAAGGAAAAGTACCAGGAATACTTCTTAAAAATGTAAATGGAATATGGAAAATAGCAAATGAAGTAGAAGATGAGAAAGAGAATAAGAAGAAAGAACCAGTAAAAGATATATTTCTTGAAAATGTAAATGGAATATGGAAAGTATCGAATATAAGAGAAGATGAGAAAGAAAAAGTATCAGGAATACTTTTGAAATATATAAATGGAAAATGGGAAATAAGTGATACAACAAAAGATACTATACTTCTTAAAATTGTAAATAAGATATGGGAAATATCAGATGCAATAGAAGAAAATGGTAATTTGCAGTTTAAAACAATCGGAATATTTAAAGCGAGAACATTAATTGAAGGAAGAAATATTTTAGATGGAGAAGCATATCAAATTGAAACAAAAGAGAATGATAGTAAAAATGAGAATAAGGCATATGTTATGGATTTAACAGATAAAATATTTTCAATGAAGTATGCAATAGCAACAGGAAGAGAAGATGAGATGGGGAAATATCTAAAATATGCAGGTTTTTGGGATAAAGATTTATCTGCTTTGGAATGTATTGAAGAAGTGGAACTAATTACTCGAACAGATTGCTTATTTTTGTATGCTTTAAAATATCGTGATACCTTATTGGAAAAGTGGGCAAAAGAAGTTAATAGTGATAAAGAATATGTGAATAAGGCACGATTAGAATTTCCATTTATAAAGTTATTAATGATAATCAATAGAGATATTCAGTTTGTGAATGAAAAAATTTTATCTAAAACGAAAAGAATTTCAAATTTGGATAAAGAATTAATATATCCGATTGATGCAAGTATATTTGAGTAGAATAAGTGATTTGTAGGAGATAAAAGTGAAAGAAAATATGGTTGGTACATATAAATTAGCAGATAAAATAACACAAACACATGGGGCATGTTTATATAGAGCACAAAATTGTACAGATGTGGATAATGAAGATGATTTTTTTTATGTAATAAAGGAATATCACAATGAAATTATTCCACAAGGGGTTTTAGAACGTGAAAAAAAGATTTCACATGAAATTGAAAACTATGCAACAAAAAGTATTGTCATTCCTATTTTAGAAGTTTTAAAAGAGGAAGAAAAAGAATATGCTGTTATGCAGTTTCGAAAAAATGGTTTATTTTTAAATGAGTTAATTGAAAAATTAGAGTTAAAATATGGAAAAGGGAATATTCCACTTCATATAGTGTTTGCAATTGTTGGCGAAATACTTTCTTCTTTAAAGGTACTTCATTCTTTTTGGAAAAAAGAACAACAAATTGGATATCTTCATTTAGACTTGCATCCTGGGAATATTTTCTTTGAAAGTGCAGATATAGAAACAGAAGAAGTTGGTAAAGTAAAATTTATAGATTTTTTTAGTGCTTTAAAAATAGAGCAGAAAAAAGTAATATTGAATGAAGATGAGATAATATCTATAAATTTTAAATATTCTGCACCGGAACAAAAAGAAAGAGAATATTATAAATATGGAATTGCAACAGACTTGTATTCTGTAGGGGCTATATTTTTTCGAATATTAACAGGTGAAACAAAATCAGATGATGAAATATTATATGAAGAAGACTTTTTTCCAAGTATTAAACAAGCAGAAATATGTTTGATTGTGAAATATATAATATGTACATTTATAAATTGTTGTATGGAGAAAAATCCAAAATATAGATATCAGACGGCAGATAATATGTTGTGTGCATTAGATAAATTGAAAAAATGTTATAAAGCATATCAAAAAAATGATTATTATACACTATTTTCTATTGCATATGAGATGGCAATAGAAAATGAGGTAGTAGATGCATTTGATGAGATAAATATGAAAGAATTTCGAAATTCTGTTATGAATTTGGAAACTGATTTGAAACAAGACTGTATTCATATATTGAAAAGTAAATATTTATTTGAATGTTTATTAAAGTGTATGGAATTAAACAGAGAAAAGATACCTGCTGATATTAAATATAATTTATATAAAAGTGGACTTGCTTGTTGTAATCATACAGGGGATAGTTTAAAAGCAAAAGAATTATTTGATGAAATCGAAAAAATAAAAGCTGATTTACCACTTATGGAATATCTTAGTTGTTTGAATAGAGCAGCAGTCACATATGCAGATAGATATGAATTTGAACAAGCATATGAAACTGTATGTAGAAATATACAAAGTTTGGAAAGTGTAAAAAATACGTATGAGCAGGTTGCAGAACAAAACGGAATTTTATCATCTGTTGAAACTGCGAGAATTATAGATTTAGCACGTGCATATAGTGCAAAGGGGACTTACATGGTTTGGGCACAGAAAGGAGACCCAATTCCGGTTTTTAAACAGGCACTACAAGAATTTGGCGAGAATATAGGAAATAAGATGATTACGATAGGTCACATTTTGCAGTATGCCATTGAAGTACAGGATAAAGTATTGTATGAAGAATATAGTAAAGTATATTTCGGAACATATGAAAAATTATGTGATGGATTAGAGATAGTTTTTGATAGACAAAATTTTAGTCCATTTAAATTATTGATATTTTTAAAAGGAATCTATACATTTTACAGAAAAAAAGTTGATTTTGAATGTCAAAATAAGATTATAGAATTATTAGATTCTGAGATAATAACATAATTGCATGAGCATCCCGTACAATTAATATATAAATATATTGGTCTTATTTTATATGAATATGTTGGAGATATGACAATGGAAGTCGAAAGTGCATTTCTTTCTTCTATGACGTGTTTAAAACAGAGCAAAATTAATTTGAATATTCCAATTAATATTATGATGTGTATGACATATCAGACAATGTGGATATATAATGAATTGACAGAACAGACAGAAGAAAATAAGGAAATTTTAGAACTTATGATGACACATTGTAAAGAATCAGGATGGGAAAAATTATATCAGGCACTTGTAAAAACAAAAAATATAAAAGATGTTTTACGATATGAATATTGTTAAAAAAGTGTGTCAGCCGAAAGAACTGTAATAAAAAAATATAGGTAATTTTGTAAAGAGGCATAAATACTGGCTTCTTTGAGATTAAAGGGAAATAGGTTGCCCCACTTTTTTATAAAAATAGTTGAAATTTTGAGAAAAAGTGATATTATAAAGACAGAAAGTATTGAAAATACTGTTGTGAAGAAAGCCCAATATAGAGGGCAATAAGTTTCCGAATCCATTATATATACAATATGCTGTTACTGAAATGTACGGTATTTCTACTTTGTAGCTTATATGTGAAGAAAGCCCAATATAGAGGGCAATAAGAAACGATGTTTTGTGTCAATGCTGTCATATATTTGTGAAGAAAGCCCAATATAGAGGGCAATAAGACTACACGCTCCCAGCCGGCGTGTTCGAAGCGATACTCAGGTGAAGAAAGCCCAATATAGGCTGATAACGATTTAGGAAGATGAAAATATGAAATCTAAATAAGCCAAAGCATTGAATATCGGATGTCTTGGCTTATTTTTGTACGGATTTATGGAAACCGATGGTCGGTTGAATGCTTTTTTAAAGCATTCAAATCTTTGTTTATTCAAGGATTATTAGGTAATTTGGGATGGGAAAGTTGAGTACTTTACAAAAAGAAAAATATTACAGATGAGAATACCAATGAGAGAAAAAGTGTTAATCGGAGAATAAAAAATTATGATATTTAAAGAAAAATTAGCAGAATATTTAGAACGTTATGAGTTTTTTGAGTTAAGAAAAATATTGGAAAAAGTAGTTTTTATTGTAGATAAGGAACTTTTGAATAGAAATTTTATTTCATGTCATCAATATAAAGAAGATATTTTAAAAGATAATCAATTGATTGAAGAAACGCTAGAAGCAAAATTGATTGCACCAATAAAATTAGATCAAGAATATACAATAGTAATATCTTCAGATAATCCTAATTCCAAAGATATAATTTTAAAAGTAATACATGAATTACAACATATAGCATGTTATGTGGGTTCTTTAGATAATAAAATGAATTCTATTGAAAGTATGCCTTGTCAAAGTTTTTTGTGTTGGAGCGAGTTTAGAGCTACTTACACAGAAATTATGTTGGAAATTTATATGAATATAGAGACAGATACAAAAGGGATATTTAAATTACAAGCAGAAATTTTGGGACGTGAAGCAGCCATTTGCGTAGGAAAAAGTTTCCAAATAGAAGATAAATATAGTGCATTTGAGTATATTTTTCGTTATTTAGGAGCAAGTGCAGCCGTAAAAAGTTTTTCAAAAAAAGAAAATAAAGGGAGTTGGGTGTTTTATCAAAAAAGTTTAATGCCATTTGCTATTTTTGAAAATTATTTTCTGTTGTATAATATTGCACAGAACTGGGAAGATTTAATGACTCGTGGTTTTATGACTCATGATTTATATGATAATTCAGAGTTGCAAAATATAGAAGAATGCTTGGAAACAATGGAATTGGAATGGGTGTATCATGGCAAGTGTGGAGATAATTTATATTGGAAAATAATAGAGAGTGTCTTATATATATATGGTTCTGGAAAAATGTGGGATTGGGATCCTCATTCAGCACCATGGACTGGAGAGTTCGATAAAGTTATTATTTCTAATGGTGTAACTTCAATTGGTTCATGTGCATTTTATGAAGTATATATAAACAGTATTAAGATACCGGATAGTGTAAAAATTATAGGATGGGGTGCTTTTTCAGATAGCGATATAGATAAGTTGGAGCTTAGAGATACGATAGAATTAGTGGATTGGGCTATTATTGACGGAGATCCATGTAAAGTTCATACATTAATTGTATCAGCAAACATAAAAACTTTTTTACCAGAGGCATTTCATACAAGATCTGGTGCTCCAGGAAAAATTATATTTACAGGAAATTTGCCAGATAGTCTTTCGTCATTAGTTAAATCAAATATATTTTTATTATCAACTTCAATTTATTATCCTAAACATTGGGATATGGGATTAGATACATTTTATGAAAGAATTTTAAAAGAAATAAAACAACAAAAGGAAAATATTGAAATAATAAACGACATGGGTGAGCAAAGAATTAACAAATATTTTGATAAGTTAAAACAGCGTTTGATTCCATTAGATAAATAAAAATGTAGAAATTTTTTATATTTTGTCTGAAATTTATTTATTGCGACAGTCTTATTTTGTTTATACGTTAAAAAGAGTTATGTATAAAATTTATACATAGCTCTTTTTTTAATTTTTGCGTTAATTTATTTTGAAATATTTATTTTATAATAGCATTATCAACAAATTGTTAAAGTTACTTTAATAAAAGGGGGTGAGGTCATATGCCTGGTTATTGGGGCATAATAGAAAGTTCAATAACAGCGACCATTGTTGCGACTAAAAACCAATGGGGAATAACAACACCTAAGTTGAAAATGTTTATAGTATAGTAAGAATCTGAAGGGAGACTTATTATGAGAAGTTATGATTTTAGAAAAAGTGTTAGCAGAAATATTTGGAAGGATAGTTCCTAAAAATAAGTAAAAAAGATATAGGATAGAGTTAAAGTAGTGTTTCTTTCCTAAGTCTGCAAATACAAGTTTCAGTATAGATTCTATAAAAGATATATA
>JAFWXB010000137.1 GCA_017523185.1 Lachnospiraceae bacterium
AGGCAGTTATGGAAGGCATTATGATGCGAAATCAAGATAAATATGCTGTCGCAGTTCGCAAACAAGATAAAGAAATTGATGTGCAGGTGTTTGATTATCAAGGACCTATCAAAAATAAAAGTATTAAGAAACTTCCAATTATTCGAGGTGTTGTCAATTTTGTTGATTCCTTATATTTGGGAATGACAACGCTTATGCATTCTGCTTCTTTTTTTGAGGAAGAAGATGAAGCTGAAAAGAAGAAAAAAAGGGAAGGTTTAACAGTAGAAGAAATAAAAGTTTTAGACGTAAAAGAAAAAGAGAAAGAAAAAGAAGAAATGGGACTTACTATGGTACTTGCAATTCTTCTTACAATTGGAATCTTTTTTGTAATTCCATATTTTGTTTCTATGTTTTTTCAGAGTTTTATAGAATCGCGTTTTGTAATTACTTTATTAGAAGGTGTAATTCGTTTGGCAATTTTTATAGGTTATGTTGCAATGATTTCACTTATGCCGGATATCAAGCGAACGTTTATGTATCATGGAGCAGAACATAAGTGCATTAACTGTATTGAACAAGGATTGGAATTAAATCTGGAAAATGTTCGTAAAAGTTCTAAACAACATAAACGTTGTGGAACGAGTTTTTTACTTATTGTAATGCTTGTAAGTATTGTATTTTTTATGTTTATAAAGGTAGATTCCGGTATTTTACGTTTGGTTGTGCGTTTGCTTTTAATTCCTGTAATTGCAGGTGTATCATATGAATTTATTCGTTTGGCAGGTCGTTATGATAATTTTATAGTAAATTTGATTAGTATACCTGGATTGTGGATGCAGAAATTAACAACAAAAGAGCCGGATGATGATATGATTGCAGTTGGAATTGCTTCTGTAGAAGCAGTTTTTGACTGGAAAAAATGGCAAAGGGAAGAATTACAATGACATTTCGTGAAGCAATTGTATTTGGAGAAAATATTTTAAAAGAAGCACAAATTGCAGATGCAAAAACAGATGTATGGTTATTACTTTCTATGATTTGTAAAATAGACCATACATATTATTATGTGCATATGAATGATGAATTGTTGCCGGAACAAGAAAAAGAATATGAGCTCGTGTTGCGAAAACGAGCAGAACACGTTCCATTACAATATATTACAGGAGAACAGGAATTTATGGGATTACCATTTCGTGTAAATCCGTCTGTTTTAATTCCTCGTCAAGATACGGAAACTTTAGTAGAAGAAGCGTTAAAAGTTGTAAAATCGGGTATGAAAGTGTTAGATTTATGTACAGGTTCCGGTTGTATTTTAATTAGTATTTTAAGTAAAGTTTCTAATGTAGAGGGACATGGTGTAGATATTTCAAAACAAGCACTCATTGTAGCGAAAGAAAATGCAAAACTGAATGATGTAGCAGTTACATTTGAAAAAAGTGATTTATTTGAAGCAGTAGATGATACATTTGATGTCATTGTATCAAATCCACCATATATCCCAACGGAAGATATTGTAACACTAATGCCGGAAGTGGCACATTTTGAGCCAATGCAGGCGTTAGATGGAAAAGAGGACGGGCTTTATTTTTACAGAAAAATTATAAAGGAATGTAAACAATATTTGAATACAAATGGTGTCATTTTATTTGAAATTGGACATAACCAAGCAAATGATGTAACACAGATGTTGCAAGAGGCAGGATTTCAAGAAATTCGTGTTGTAAAAGATTTAGCAGGAAATGACCGTGTAGTTATAGGAAAAGTATGAATGGTTAAGTAACTTGAAATATGTTACTTTCCAACAAAATAAAATGTTTATGAAATTTAAAATAATTATTGGTTGGAAAGGTATTTATAGTTTGTGACAGATTACAATAGTATAGCAATTATCAAGTAGTATTAAAATAACACATAAGAGTTATAAGTTTTTATTAATAGTTTTGTATAAATACATTTGAGTATATAAGTATATTTGATATAGGAGGGAAAGATATGTTTGATAAGTTAGAAGATTTGTTACATCATTATGAAGAATTGATGAATACATTAAGCGAACCGGACGTAGCAAGTGATGCAAATCGTTTTCG
>JAFWXB010000019.1 GCA_017523185.1 Lachnospiraceae bacterium
GTAGAAACTCCTATGCTTGTAGCAAATGCAGGTGGTGCAGCAGCAAGACCATTCGTAACTCATTATAATGCATTAGATGAAGATGTAAAACTTCGTATTTCTTTAGAGCTTTACTTAAAGAGATTGATTGTTGGTGGATTAGAACGCGTATATGAAATTGGTCGAGTATTCCGTAACGAAGGATTAGATACAAGACATAATCCGGAATTTACACTTATGGAACTTTATCAAGCATATACGGATTATCATGGCATGATGGATTTAACAGAAAATCTCTATCGTTATGTAGCACAAGAAGTAACAGGTGGATTACAACTTACTTATGGTGAACATGTAATGGATTTATCCAAGCCATTTGAAAGAATTACTATGGTAGACGCTGTAAAAAAATATGCAGGTGTTGACTGGAATGAAATTGCAGACCTTGAAGCAGCCCGTGCAATTGCAAAAGAAAAGCATGTGGAATTTGAAGAACACCATAAAAAAGGTGATATTTTAAATCTTTTCTTTGAAGAATTTGTAGAAGAACACTTAATTCAGCCTACATTTGTAATGGATCATCCAATTGAAATTTCACCACTTACAAAGAAAAAACCGGAAAATCCGGAATATGTAGAACGTTTTGAAATGTTTATGAATGGTTGGGAAATGTGTAATGCATATTCCGAATTAAATGACCCAATTGACCAAAGAGCACGTTTCGAAGCACAAGAAGAATTATTTGCAGCAGGAGATGAAGAAGCAAATCATACAGACGAAGACTTCTTAAATGCACTTTGTGTAGGTATGCCACCAACAGGTGGTATTGGATACGGAATTGACCGTATGGTAATGCTTATGACAAATAGTCCGGCGATAAGGGATGTATTACTGTTCCCGACAATGAAGACCCTCGATAAGGAAGAGTGTCAAAAATCCTTTAAAATAAAGGAAATTTGAGTATTTCAGATGTCTTAATTTTAAGCATTTAAGCCAAAGTTAAGCCAATTTATACATGAAAAGATGCTAGTAACAGCCTTGCGATATGTGAATATCCAAGGCTGTTTTTGCTAAGAAACAAAGTAGGTTAGTCACAAGGGAAAGGGCATTGTTTCGATTACTATCTTTTGTTTATGAATTGTCAGAATAACGATTTTTCACATGAAATTGTAAAAAATTACATTTATCAATAAACAATTAATTGATTTAGAATTATTAGAAATAATAAATATATCTTGAAAAATAAGTTGGTTTAGAGTATTTTAAAATTAGGTTTTATTGGTAAAAGAAATTTGATTGGTATATACAGATTGGAGTGAACAATTTGAAAAAAGATAGTGAAAAATTCTTAGAAATACTTCTTAGGAAAAGAACAGGTACTGAAGATGATAGTTTAAGCTGTAATATAAATGAATTTTCAGAAATACCAAATATTAAGTTTAATATAAATTCTATTTTAGAAGATTTAAAAGCAAATGGTTGTATTACCCATGCAAGTTCACAGTTTCTTGGTATTGTGGTGATATATTTAACAATAGGGGGAATTAAATATTTTGAGGACAAAGAAAAAATATTAAGAGGAGAAGATATGGGTAGTAATATAAATAATTTTTATGGAAATGTAAGTAATATGCAAATTCAACAAGGAAACATTAATTCTACGCAAACACAAACAGTAGCATCTATGGAAACAGTAGATTTTGATAAGGTTATGGATTTTATTTCAAAAATTAAAAAATATGATACATTTTTTGATGATGAACTTGGTGATAAAGCAACGTCAGTTAGAGAAAAATTAGTAGAAATTGAAACATTAGCACAGAAAAGAGAAAATCCTAGTAAAATAAAAATGTTATTAATTGAATTGAAAAATTTAGTAATGGGAATTTCTGGTAGTATAATTGCTTCTGGTATTGTAGAGGGATTAAGTTTATTTCAATAGGAGATTAATATATGGATGGTATTGTTTTGGAGTTACAAAAAGAAGCTTTGAATAAAGACGCTGATATAGAGTTATTATTGAGAAAAGCATATGTTATTGCAAAAAAATTAAAGCTAAAAGATTTTGAGGAATGGGTTCAATTAGAACAGAATGGTTATGGAATTAAGGAAGTTCCAGAATATAGATATATAAAAGGTCAAATAAAAGCAAGAAATCCATATTATGGATGGATCCCTGTTGTCTTAAATATTGAATATGAAAATCTGCTTTCGAATATTCCGGTTAAAGAGGCTGTTTCTAGTTTAATAGATCTATACAATTCAGATAATGATATGTTAATGTTTTCTATGAATGCAGAGATAACTCAAACATTAAGTAAATTAACAAATTTTGAAACCATATATTGTGTACAATTTGGAAAGAGTCAAATATATAGAATTTTAAGTACTATTCAAAATAAGATATTGGATTGGGCATTATTATTAGAGGAAAATAATATTATTGGTAAAGGACTTTCGTTTTCTGATTCGGAAATTGAAAAAGCAAAACAAACAGCCACGATTAATAGTTACACGAATAACTTTTATGCAAATGTAGATAATATGGATATACAACAAGGTGGAATTAAGTAGTTATGTTAGGAAATATGATTGTTTGAAGAATTTCTCAAGCAAAAGTAGAATTGAATCAAAAGGTATTTTGCAATTATAACGATGAAGTGACTCGACAAATAAGAGGGTAAAAATGCTTTAAAATAAAGGAAATTTTAAGATTTATGGTGTCTTAATTTTAAGCAGTTAAGAAAAATTGTACATGAAAAGATGCTAAAAACAGCCTTGTGATATGTGAATATCCAAGGCTGTTTTTGCTAAGAAACAAAGTAGGTTAGTCATAAGCGAAAGGACATTGTTCCAAGTATTATTTTTTATTTACGTCTTCTATTTTTTCGATTTGGAAAAGTTTCTAGAGTGTGTTTGAAAATTAGCATGTTATGGTCACTTTAACCAAATAAGTATAGAGGCAAGACATAAAAATCCCAAATAA